>NZ_JBMVFV010000052.1:0-41734 GCF_049538395.1 Micromonospora sp. AB353
AGGTGTCTCTCCCGTGGTGTGAACGAGGGACGGACGGCCGGCCCGCTGCGGGGGTGGCTCCCACCCCCTAAGAGCTCCTAACTCTTCGAGTGTTGGAGTCGGTGCCAGCAGATGATGGCGCCGGCGAGGGTGAGGAACGCTTCGTGGATGTCGTCGCGGATCTCCCAGCGGATGCGCAGGCGGCGGAACCAGTGCAGTAGGGCGATAGTCTGCTCGACGATCCACCGGCGGGTGCCGAGTCCGGAGCCGTGGCCGGTGCCGCGTCGGGCGATGACCGGGGTGATGCCTTCGGCCCCGAGGTCGCGTCGGTAGCAGTCGTAGTCGTAGCCCGCGATCGGCGTAGATGCGGTCGGGTCGCTGCCGGGGCCGGCCGCGGATGCCCTTGATGCGGGGGACCTTGTCGACCAGGGGCATGAGCTGGGTGACGTCGTGACGGTTGCCGCCGGTCAGTGCCGTGGCGAGGGGGATGCCGCCCGCGTCGGTGATGACGTGGTGTTTCGAGCCAGGCTTGCGGCGGTCGACCGGGCTCGGACCGGTTTTGGGCCGCCCTTGAGCGCCCGGATGTGCGAGCCGTCGATCACCGCCCTCGACAGGTCCAACTGACCCGCGCCCCGCAGGCGGGCCAGCAGCACCTCATGCAGCCGCTGCCACACCCCGGCCTCATTCCAGTCCCGCAGCCGGCGCCAGCAGGTCATCCCCGACCCGAACCCGAGCTCCTGGGGCAGGTACTCCCACGGAATCGCGGTATAGAGCACGAACAAGATCCCGCACAACACCTTGCGGTCATCCAGCGGCTTACGCCCCGGATACCGATGACGACGAGGTGGGCGGGGTGGCAGCAACGGCGCGATCTCGGCCCACAACTCATCCGAGACCATCCACGGCGGCTGCTCACCCCTCCTCACGTCCAGACGAAACGACCCTCACGTCCGATCGGTTACGCCCAACATCATTTCGTTAGGAGCTCTAAGTCGCGGCCCGCCGCCGCATGCCATCGGGCCTTACCCGCGCTGATTCAACTAGCCTTCCGCCGCCGAATCGTTTCAAGGATTTCGCCGTTTCGTTTGCGACCATTCTTCGCGATCTCCAGTACCCTCCGACTGTTCGCGGGCTGCCCAGCGGAGAGATTCACCAACACTTCGATCTGATCAACAATCTCCGCAGCCTCCAGAGGCGTGAGATCAGGAAAGTTCCTGGCGGGGAAGAATCTCGGACCGGACTCCTCATCCACCTCGCTGATACGACCATCGAACTCCTGACCGATATCGAGACTCACTGTCGAGACGAGATCGGCCAGCTCCGCAATACTCGATTCCTCGGCAAACAAGCCCCGCACCGCTGCAGCTGCCATGCGCTGAAGTTCGGCTACAGCTTCGGGCTCTTCCTCGTCGATGTCATCGCCCCGACCGTCACGCAACCCGTCAAATACATTCCGGACAGTTTCCAAAAAATGGGTCGACCCCCATTTATCGACTCTTTCCAGAGCAGCCAGGTCGAGATCGCTGTCATCCCCGTCGAAAATGGGGCTGATTCGATATAGACACATCGCCGCCGCCACGGCCAAGGCCTCATCGCTTGCCTCCGCGCCATGGCCGGCGAGCGCCTCATACGCATATCCTACGGACCCGGTGATTTGACCACAGCCGTGACTGAAAACCTGATACACCATGGCAAACCATCGGACACCGCAACCACTCTCAGCGGAGCACCAATCCGAATTCATCGCGGAAGAGAGTTACTCGCCACTGGCGCACAGCGCCTTTCTCAGGTCCTCCAGAACGCGCTCGCCTTTCAGCCATCCGACAACTTCATGCAGCTGGATTACCGAAAGTCCATATCCCATTCGTAGGGCATACGCCGCACTAAACTCTTGACCAGGCGACACAAGCCCTTCTTCTTTCAGATGGAGTACGGCACCTAGCGGGTCTACACCTTCCCCTCGCATCTTATTTACTAATTCGCTCAGTCGACCTTGGGGCTCGGCCACCTTATCCTCGTTCTCTCCTGAACATTGCAGAGACCCTCGTGAAGCCGTCCAGGTTCTCGTCAGCCACCAGGATCTTCACTCGAGTAAACCCATATCTCGCGGCTTGACGGCCAGTCCATGTGCCACGAGCGGCTGAGCGCAGTGGATCCCCCCCTCTTGCCGCGGCGTTAAAGGCCGCCAGGTTGTCGCCATACACCCAGTAGCCCTGCACTCCATTCACACGATCACCAAAGTGTTCCATTACGCGGTCGAACATTTCGCGGCCTGAGATCGGCGATCCCTGATTGCGCTGCATCATCAGCGTGAGAATCCCATCGTCGTCCAGGTCTGCGATGACGCCACTCCCACTCTCGCCATGAGAAATGGAGTAGCTCTTCTCATTGGCCGTGACCTCAAGACAGCCGTCGTTGTTGTGTACGAGGACTGACGTGTTGCCGGCGATTACATAGTACGTGTGGGTGACGGCGACGGTGAGGTCCCGCATCACCTTGGCGCCGGTGAAGTTGCGGACGTCGGTGACGTACTGGATCTGTCCCTCGGGCCCGACCAGGGTCGACTCGCCCGGGATCAGGTCGGCAGCGTCGACCCAGTCGCCGGTGGTGGCGTCCCAGAAGGGGTGGTGCGCGGTGGTGTGCAGAACCGATCCGGTCGGTCCGCGGGTACTGCGTTCCCCTTCACCCTCACCGGTGGACCTCGTCGCCTGGTCCGCAGGCTTTGCCGACACGGTCACGTCGGTCAGCTCGGTGTCCCGGTTGGCGTGTAGCAGGGTCACCTGCTGGTCGCTGTGTTCACCGGTGGCGGGGTCGGTTGTGGCTACCGTGTCACCGATGTTGACCTCAGCGATCGGTCGTGCGGTGCCGTCGGCCATCAGGACCAGGGTGTCCGGGTCGAAGCTGTGCACAGCGCATGCGGCGGCCTTCGGCTCGCTGTCCTGAACGCGATCTCGATCACGCTGGTGCTCGGGCCGGTTCTGCTTTGACGAGGACCGTTCGGGCTTCTCCTGCCGCTTTGGCGCCTGCTTCGCCTTCGGTGGCGTGGCCGGCTTGGACGGCTTGGGCTTCGGCTTCGGCTTGGGCTTCGGCTTGGGCTTCGGCTTGACCGGTGGCTTGGGCTTCTTCTTGGGAGGCTTGGGTTTCTTGGGCACCTTCTGCATGAGGTCGTTGAGGTGCTTTCGGGCCTGATTCATCAGGTCTTGGGCGCGGCGCATCATCGTGCGTGCGCCCTCGACGATGCGTTTCCACATCCGGTATCCGCTGAAGGCACGGTCGACCGCCCGGAACAGCGACTTGCCGATCTTGAATGCCTTGATCGGCCCGAGGAAGTTGGTGGCGAGGTCGATGCAGTCCCAGACGCCTCCGTCGAGGCACCCCATCAGCGATGTCCAGCCGATCATGTCGAGGAGCATCCCGACACCGACCTGGAGGAGGATGTCGAACAGTGAGGTTTGGCTCTCCCGCTCTGCCCGCTGGTAGTCGGCTTCCTGCCGGGCGATCTCCTCGCCGGCGAACTTGACGTCTCGCTGGTGTTGCGTGAGGTCACGGGTGTATTGGGCGATCGCGGCGTCGTACTTTTTCAGCTCGCACGCGTAGTCGTATTGGCCGCACTTACCGTCCACCGCATGCCCGGTGGTGTCGGTGTTACCGAGCGGGTCCGCCTCCGCGTACGCGAACCTGTTCGCCGCCCCGGAGCTGGGAGTCGGATTGAGCGTGACATCGTCGCGGGTGTCGAAAGCGCCAGTTTCTGGGTTGTACCACCTCGCCCACATGTTGACTCGGCCGGTGCCCTGGTCGGTCCACTCTGACTGGTAGCCGAGTTTGCCGAGCATCCCGGTGCTGGACAGGACCTTGCCCCAGGGGTCGTACGCGACCGACGCGGTCAGGGTCGTGCCCGTGCCGGTGAACTCGCCCACCACGTCGGTGTGCAGATCGGTCCAGGCGTAGCGCTGCGTACCGCCGGATGCGACACCTACGAGCCCGTCCGCGGCGTCGCGCACGTACACCGCGCCGCCGTCGCCGGCCACCGTGTTACCGAGACCGGTGTACGTCAGGTTCGGCTGGATGAGCCGGCCCAGGCCGTCGTAGGTGTAGGTGGAGGCTGCACCGCCAGGCGCGCCCTGCGACCACACCTGGTTGAACGCGTCGGTGACGGTGGTCGTGTCCTGGCCGCCAGACCTGGTGCGTGTGAGCGTGCCCCGCGGCGTGTACTCATAGCTCGTCCCGTCCGACGACGACTGCAACTGGTTGCGCGCGTCGTAGGTGAACGTCTTGCTGCCCGCTTGAACACGGTTGCCGGACTTGTCGTACGCGTACACCACGGGGTTCGTGCCGTTGTTCCAGCCGATCAGCCGGTCGGCCAGGTCGTAGATGTAGGTGTTGGCTGCCGCGCCGGTGAGTCCGATGGTCGTCTTCGAGGTGACGTTGTCGTTGAGGTCCCACCCGTACTGAATCTTGGCGATGCTGGTGCCGGCGCTGCTCTTCAGCTCGTCGGCTGTCATGCGGTGCAGCTCGTCGTAGCTGAACGACCGGACGTTGCCGCCGGTTCCGTGCGTGATCGACGACACCTGCGACAGGGTGTTGTACCCGTAGGTCAGGTTCGTCCCCGCGGTCGGGTTGACCACCGTGGCGGGGCGGCCGGCCGTGTCATAGGTGTACGACGTCGTTCCGGCCGCGTCCGTGCGCGAGGCCAGCGCCCCGTCGCCGTTGTAGCTGTAGGACGAGGCACCCGACACCCCACCAATCGTCACGGGCAGACTGCGGTCGTCGTACTCGACGGTGGTCTGGCCCGCTGAACCGACGAACGACGTCATCCGGCCTGCCGCGTCGTAGTCGAACGTGCGGTCCACCGTCGTCGTCTGCGCGCCGGCGCCGGAGCTGCGTACCAGCCGGCCCAGGTCGTCGTACTCCGAGGTGACGCTCACCCCGCCCGGTGAGTCCAGTCGCACCAGCTGGCCGGCCGCGTCGTACGACATGGTGAATGTGCGGTCGGCGAGTGCCGGATGGGCGGTCGTGGCGGGCTCGATCTGCGATTCGACCAGGCCCCACGGGTTGTAGGTGGTGATGAATTTGTTGCCCCGGCCGTCGGTGAACCGGGTCTGCCGGCCGGCCAGGTCGTAGCCGAACGTCGAGACGATCTGGTCGGATCCGCTGATCGGCTCGGTCTGGGACACCATCTGCCCGAGCGCGTCGAAGGCGAACGTCTTCGTCGTGCCCCGCGCGTCGGTGGCCGCTACCAGGTTGCCGGCGGCGTCGTACTGGCTGGACACCGTCCGCAACAGCACGTCGTCGGCCGCCGCGCTGGTCGGGCCGGGCGAGTACGACTTGGCGTTGATCGTACGCCCGGCCAGGTCGTACGCCATGGTCTGGTAGGTCTGGTCGGGGGCGGTGACCCTGATCGGGCGGCCGGCGCCGTCGTACTGGGTGGTCGTGGTGTTGCTGGCCCCGTCGGTGACGCTGATCTGCTCACCGGCGGTGTTGTAGGACTGCGTCGTGACCACGCCGGTCGGCGAGGTGATCGACGTCGGCCACGGTCCGGTCCCGTACCCGAGGGTGGTCGTGTGGGCCTTTCCGGTCTGGCGCACCACCTCGGTGGAGGTGACGGTGCGTCCCAGGTAGTCGTATGTGGCGGTGCCCTTCGCCCCGGTCGGGTCGGTCTGTGACAGCAGGTCGCCGTTGAGGTTGTACTCGAAGCGGCTCACGCCGCCGTCGGGTGCGGTGACCTTTGCGGTGCGACCGAGCTGGTCGTAGACGATCGAGGTCTCCGCGCCGAGAGGGTCGGAGGTGGACACCACCTGTCCGACGGCGTTGTAGACGTTGGTCGTCTTGGCCACGATCGGGGTGGACGAGCCCGGCGGGGTGTACGCGGGCAGTTGCGTCTCGACCGGCTGGCCCGCGGCGTTATAGCGGACAACTGTCACGTTGCCGTTGGGGTCCTGCTGTTCGGTCAGCTCGTCGAAGGTGTTGTAGCCGAGTCGAACCGTCGACACCGCGGTGACGGGCGCCTGGTCTCCCGTCACGGTGCTTGCCGCTGGCGAGGTGGTGACCACGGCGCGGCCCACCTCGTCGTTCGTCACGTACGTGGTGTCGCCGTTCGGGTTGGTTGTCGACGTGATCGACCCGTCGGTGTCCAGGGTGTAGCTCGTGCGGATCACCTGGGCGTCCGCCGCCGGCAGGGCGCCGGAGCGCACCTGTCCCACCTCGCTGCCGCTCAGCGGCCGCGAGTAGACCTGCACGTCGTCAACGCGGCCCTGCCAGAAGTTCTCCAAGGCGCCGTTCCAGGTGCCGGCGCCGATGAGCATCGACTTGCGGGGTGTGAACGTCGTGGTGGCGGTGGCGGTGTGCTTGAGCACCCCGTTGACGTACAGACTCATCGTGCCGGAGGCGGGATCGTAGGTGCCCACCAGGTGGGTCCAGGTGTTCAGCTGCCCGGCCGCTGAGGTCTTGGCGGCCTTGCCCGGCGAACTGGTGGTGTCGGAGTCCTTCATGTTGAACCGCCACTCGACGGTGGCGTCGTCGAAGCCGAGCGAGAAGGCGTCCTGCATCGCGCCCCGTGCAGCGACGACCTTGTGCTTGGCGGTGCCGTCGGTCAGGTAGACCCATGCCGCGACGGTGAACCCCGCGGTGGCGTCCACGGCCGGGCCCGCCGTCTCGATGGCACTGGTGCCGTCGAACTGCGCCGATCCGCCGTGGTCGGTGGACCAGCCGACTCCGCTGGCCGGCAGCATGCCGGCGTTGTTGCCGGTCGAGTCGGCGGCCTTGCCGCCGGTCGTCTCGTCGAGCATCCACCGGCCGACCGGCGTTGCCGCGTTGCCGGTGTACGTCGTGTTCGACAGCACCCGGCCCAGCGGGTCGTACAGGGCCTCCGAGGCGCCCACCAAGGTGCCGCCCTGGGTCAGTGTCGTGGACAGCACGTCGTCGTTGGCCGAGTAGGTGTGGGTGGTGGTGCGGTTGAGTCCACCCGGATTCAGAGTCGCGGTCAGGCCCCGGCCGGCCGCGTCGTACGTACGGTCGGTCCTGGTCAGCCCGTTGTTCGTGGTTTGCGAGACCAGGTTGTTCGCGGCGTCGTAGCTGTTGTTCTCCTGGACGAAGGACGCGCCGGTGCTGGGGTCGCGCCGGGTCACCGTGGCCAGCAGGTTGTTGTCGGTGTAGGTGTAGTCGGTCTTCCAGCCCATCGCGTCGGTCACCGACGCCAGGCGGCCGCCCGGGTCATACGCCATCGACTTGACGACGAGATCCGTCGGCGGCGCGGGATCGTTGGGGTCTCCGGTGTAGTCCTCCACCACCACGGCGAGCTCGTTACCCAGGGCGTCGTAGTCGGTGCGCAGGATGCTGCCGTCAGCGTGGGTCTGCCGGTGCACCCGACCGTACGGGTCGTAGCCGAGGGTCAGCGTCTTACCGTTGGCGTCGGTCTCGGTCACCCGCCTCCCGTGGCTGTCGTAGCCGTAGGTCACGGTGCGCGGCGCGTCTCCACCGGTGCTGTCCGACACGGTCTCCGATACCGGCAGACCGTCTTCGTTGTAGGCGACAGCGGTGACCGGGGTGTGGGTGGCGCCGGTGACCTGGTTGGTGGTCGCCGGATCCGTCCGCTCGACCACCCGGTCCAGCGCGTCGTGCTTGAAGGCGGTCGTCGAGCGGGGCACGCCCCCGACGATGTCGATTTCCTTGGTGGTTCGTCCCAGCTGGTCGTACTCGTACCGGGTGACCAGGCCTGCCGGGTCGGTCACCTCGGCGATGTCGCCGTTGGCGTAGTAGACGATGCGCACCACGCCACCGCCCGGTTTGGTGATCGTTGACGGCAGGCCGGGCGGAGCGAATCCTCCGCCGAACGCCGCGACGGTGGTGCCGTCGGTGTAGGCGACAGTTGTCCTGCGCCCCAGCGGGTCAGTGGTCGCGGTGCGGTTGCCGGTGACGGGGTCGTACGTGTAGGTGGTCAGGTAGGTGTTGTCGGACGCGGAGGTCGACCCTGCTTCCCGCTTCTCGAGCAACCGGTCGTTGAGCACGTTCACCGGCGGGGTCTGCGTGGTGGCATCCGGGTAGTAGGTGGAGTAGCTCGTCGAGCATTTGTTCGCCGACCGGTCCTGGCAGGTGGTGGTGGAGACGACGTTGCCGCGCACGTCGTGCTCGTTGATCGTCATGTTGCCGTTGGGGTCGGTGACCGTGCGCAGGTAGCCCTTGCTGCTGTAGCCGAATCGGGTTGCGAAGCCGCGTGCGTCGATCTCGGCGACCTTGCGTCCGGCTTGCAGGTCGTGCACGTCCTTGCTCTGAGCGTCGTCCGGGTGCACCACGGTGTAGGTGACCCCTGGCACGGCCGCGGCCTTCACCGCGTCCCGGGCCTTGAACTGCGCCTCGACGTGCTTGGTGTCCAGTGACGAGCGGTAGAACGCGACCTCGGCGATCTGTCCGTTGAAGTATCCGTTGAGGTTCGTCGGTGTGGACGGCCAATGGGTGCTGACCATGCCCGCGCCGATGTAGCCGTAGCCCAGGGTGCGGGTCTCCGTCGACGTGGTCGTCTTGGTGGCGATCTGCTTGCCGTCGAGGTACAGGGCCTGGCCGGCGGCCGTGCGGGTCAGCACCGCCGAGTGCCACTTGCCGTCGTTGACCGTGGTGGCCGAGGTCATTGGGCCAGCGCCGTTGCAGTAGCAGAAGGTGCCGCGCAGCTTTCCGTCGACACCGATGTACAGAGCGGGAAGCCACTGGAGGTCACCGCTCTGCCCGAGCGCGTAGGTCTGGAACCCGGCCAGGACCCCACCTGCTGAACTACTGGTCTTGAACCACAACCCGACCGAACGGTCATCGGCCGTCGCCGGCGGGATCTCCGCGCCCGGCAATCTCAAGTACGAGGATGTGCCGTTGAACGACGCCGCCGTAGCGGACGGTCCGAACGGGCCAGGCGTGCCGCCGAGCGTGACCGAGCTGTAGCTGGCGACGTCTCCATTGACCTCATTGACCGCGTCGACCGTGCCGGTCTCCGCCAACCGCCAGTAGTTCGACGGCGCGCCGCCCAGCACGGCGCTCTCGTAGATCTTCGTGGTGCCGGCCACGGACGCCGGGAGTGGACGCCACACGCCGCCGTTGCCGTCGGTCATCTGGCTGACCCGGCCGGTCACGCCGTCGTAGGACACCTGCGCGGTCGCGTTGCCCGACGGACGCCGCACCTCCGTCAAAGGGGTCACCGGCGTCCTGGCCCCGTAGATGTCACCGACCATCTGGTCAGTGACCGGCGTGTCGAACAGCGCCACCTCCGCCACCGACCCGGTGAAGTAGTCCGGCGTGCCGAGGTTGCTGACCGTACTGCCGCGCGACTGGTTCGGCCAGCCGCCGCCGAGGAACCCGGTCCCGATATACGAGTAGACCGGGCTCATGTCCTGGACGGCGATACCGGTCTGCTGCGCCACCTGGACGCCATCGACGAACATCTGCTGCTTGTTGCCCGATGCCGACAGCACCACGTGGTGCCACTGGTTGTCCGCGACGCTGGCCGGTGACTGCATCGGGTTGTGCGTCCGCGCCACGAACGACTGGTCCGCCTGGTTGAACCGGCCGCAGGCCCAGATCTGCATCTCGGCGCCGTTCTGCGTTCCGTCTCCCACCGAGTCCAGACACTTGTAGGAGTTGTCGTTGATGATCTGGCCGTTGGCCCGCACGTCCCACTTCTGGTCGACCGCGCCGGTGCAGGCCCAGGTCACGAGGTCCGCGCCGTTACCGGTGGCGCCGCCGGACACGCCCGCGCACTTGACCGAGCCGCCGCTGGTCACGCGCAGCTCCCGGTCCGCGGTCCAGGTCCACTGCTGGTTCGCCGCGCCGGTGCAGGGGCCCAGCGCCAGCACAACATTGCTCGCCGACGAGTTCCCGGGCACCTCCAGGCATTGCCCCTGCCCGTACGCGAGCAGACTGCCGATGGCGGTGCCCGGCGTCGGCGCGGTGGGGAAACCGCCGACGAGCTTCCCGTTCGAGCCGATGTACAACGTCGGGTTGTAAGCCCCCTTGGCGGCGCTCGCCGTGGCAGGTTCCCAGGACTGGCCGTAAAGGACACCGTCGCCGCCGGAGGTCTTCACCCACATGCTGATCGCCTGCGCGGAGGCGTCGCCGACGATCTTGGCCGGCACCGACACCCGCGACGAGGAGCCGTTGAAACCGGCCGCCGTCGCCGTCGAGGCCGCCAGCGGACCGGGCTGCCCGAGGATCACATTGCTGTAGACGCCGTTGTCGGCGCCGGCGTTCTCCAGCACGGAACTCGCGGCGGTCGTGCCGCTGGTCTCGGTCAGCCGCCAGTAGGAATGGGGCAGGGCGTTGCTCACCGCGGTCTGGTAGAGAGAGCCGCCGGTGTAGCTGTAGGTGTGGCACTGCGTGCTGGACGTCGGCGGGCAGGCCTGGGTCAGCGCGTCGCCGGAATAGCTGTAGGTCCACGTGTTCTGCGTGGTTTGACCGTTGACCGTGACGGGATCGCTGCTGACCGATGCCACGTGCGGCGCGCTGGCTCCCGGTGGGGTGGCCCAGTTCAGCGTCAAGGTCCGTCCCGACGCGGCGGTCATCTTGGTCATCCGGCCGTTGGTGTAGGTGAAAGTCAGGGCTCGCCCGGAGACATCCTTGACCTTGGTCACCGCGTACCGGCCTGAGCCCTGGGAGCTCAGGAACTCGTAGCTGGTGCCGTCCTTCTCGACAAGCTTGTAACCGCCGGTGACTGTCGAGAGCGTGGTCGTACGTCCGGCTGGTGACGAGAACGTGCCGTTGCCGTTGCGGCCGAAGGCCATCTGTCGGCCGTTCGGGTAGGTCACCACGACGGTGTTGACGGTGGTGGTTCCGCTGGCGTACCGCTCAATCGCATGGGCGTCGGCCATGGTCGACCAGCCGGCACCGAACGCGTGACCACTGCGCGGGTCGATGCTGTTGTACGACCGCACGATTTCCAGCGGTGGGCCGACCGTGTTCACCATCGCGTCCCGGGTCGCGGTGGTGTAATTGCCGATGCTCGAGTCGAACCCGCGGCCCGAGTTCTGCGACAGCCCGGAGGTGATCGACGGCTGTGGCACTGGGGTGACCAGCAGGTGCTTCGTCAAGGCGTCGGCGTTGGTGAGCAGTCCGTCAGAGACCTGCACCGTCCAGTAGTACGACTCACCCCAGCTGAGTACGCCGGAAGGCACGGTCCACGACTTCTTGGTAAGCCAGTTCGAGGTGGCGATCTGAGTTTTGCCGTCGCTGCCATAGACGATGAACTTGTACTGCAGGGACTTCGGGAACTTGTCCGGGTCGTGCGCGTCGGCCAGCAGTTCCGGCGTCAAGGTCTGCGTGGCTTGCCCGTAGCCCGGATACTGCTCGTTGACCTGAGGGTACTCGTTGTAGTCGTAGGTCAGCTGCAGGTAGGGCTTGTACGCCGCGCCGTAGTTGGCGGAGGTGAACCTCTTGAAGCCGGTGGAGCTGGTCTCCGACGCGGTGATCGCCAGGCCGTTGTTGCCGATGTCCCGAGTCGACCAGGCGTTGAAGGTCGTCGCCGCGAGCGGAACCGACCACCATCTGCCGACGCTGCGGTCCCCCGACGTGTTCCCGCACGCCGGCGAGTTGTTCGTGATCGTCAACGTTCCGATCGCGGTGCCGAAGGTTGGACCTGCGGCGAGGCCTGCGTTGTTGGTCAGCGAATCGACGGTCCACGGCTCGTGAATCTGCCGCACGAAGAACGGGGTGTTGTCGCCGCAGCTCCATGACCAGGTGTGGTAGAGGAACAGCTTCGCAGCCCTGATCTGGGTACCCACCAACCCGTCGTTGTCGAACTCGTCGAAGTGAATGAACGAGCGAGAGACCGACGTCCCGTTGTTCCAGGTGCCGACCGGCAGATCGTTGGTGTTGTGGTTGGTCGTGCTCGAATCGTTGTCGACGAAGACGTCACCGGTGTCGATGGTGTCCCACGTCGACGGATCGACCCGCACCGGATACCGGCGAGCCGGGTCGGCCAGCCACGCCGCGTCCGCCGTCACCCGCAGCGCCGGCTGACCGTCGACCGTAATCAGCTCGTAGGCGACAGCGGACGACTGGGCCGGCGCACCCGACCTGGGGTGGACGTTGGAGTCTTCCATGTAGCCCTGCGGCACCCGCAACGCGACATCGCCGCTCGCGTTCAGCAACGCGATCGAACCGTCAGCCCGCAGCTGCGGGGTCAGCCCTTTCAGCCGAAGCGGGAAGACCCACTGGTTACCCGCCATCGGCGATTTCAGGATCAGGGTCTCCTTGAGACCGTCACCGAAGGTGTCCAGCTCGACATCGGTGTACGGCAGGATCTCCGGATACGTCGCCGTGGAGCCGTCGACGACCGCCGGCACCTCCGCCGCCCCGGCCAGCCCGTAGGCCAACGAATGACCCGACGCGGTCGTCACCGAAGCCAACGGATCGGAGGCATCCGCGGCACCCCGTGGGGCCAGGTCCACCGCGATGGAGTTGGCACGCATCGCCCACCGACCGTCCCGGCGGGTCAGCTGCGTGTCGATCGGCTGGTAGGTGCCGCTCTTGTCCTTGAAATTGACCCGCGCTCCGTACAGCCGACGTGTGAACGAACCGTCAGCGTTCTGGAACTCGTCGTACCGCGCGCTCGACCGCTGCGGCACCCGCTTACTGGTCTGCTCGTTGAAGCTGTTCTCGCCGGACAGCACCGGCGTCGTCCACGGCTTCTTCGGATCCGGTGCGGGAACCTCGGCGTCGACTGCGCCGCGCCCTCGACCAGGCGCCCGGCCCTGTCCGCCGTCGGCCCGAGTCTGCTCCGCCGACACGTAGTGGTCGCGGTTCTTGGCGCCACCAGCCGACTTCTGCACCGGCACGCCGGTGACGGCCGCCCATGCCGGCAACTGCCGGAACCACGACGACAGTGACGGAAGCGGAAAGCCGCCCTGCTCGGGCACCGCTCCCTGCGGCACACCCAACGACAGCGCCAGCGCCAACGTGGTGACGACAGCGATCCGGCGCCTCATGGGCCCTCCACTATTGAAGATGATCAAACAGCTCGGGAAGTCTCGCCTGCCGATGACGTCGGCGCAAGATCTTGTTTTCGAACCTCAGGTGCCTTAGCGTGCGCCGGTGTCCAACCGCTTACGGCCGCGCCCCGCAGCAGCAAACCGGCGAAGGCGGCTTCAGGAGCTGTCATCCCGACGGCGCCCGGCTGCGCTGCTGCCGGACGGGTGGCCGAGGCGGATCGCCTTGGCCGCACTGTGCCTCTTCCTCGCAGCCGTCGCAACGACCTGGATGCTGTGGCCCGATCCCGAGCCCCGCCAGCGGGAATACCTCAACGCCACCGCATGCCTGCTCACCGACCACGCGGGCGTCAGCGACGATGCGGCCAAGCCGGTCTGGGCCGCCATGCAGGCGGCCTCGGTCTCCAGCCTCGTCAAGGTTCAGTACCTGGCGGTCAACGGCCCGCAGACGGTCGACAACGCCCGAAACCACGTGGCGTCGCTGGCCGGTAGCAAATGCGGCCTCGTCATAGCCACCGGCCCCGCCCAGATCGACGCCGTCGTGGCCGCCGCGCCCACCTATCCCAAGGTGCGGTTCGTCACCATCGGCGGAAGCGCCACGGCGGCCAACATCACCGTCATCAGCGACAGCGCCGCGGACGACCTTCGTACCACCCTGAAGCACGAGGTCACCGCGCTAGCCGACTCCGCGTCCTGACCACGAAACTCGTGGGCGATTTGATCAGCCGCCCCCTGCCTGGCGCTAGCCGCTTCCCGCTTCCGTAGGGACGGCGTCCGCACCTCCCTCTTCGGGCACTGGTCCTGCTGCTGTCGAGGCAGGTTGGCCCGATGGGTGCGGCCGGTCGGGTGCCTGAGACCGAGGTGGCTGGGTGGGGACGGCCGGCGGTTGCTGTCCTGTAGAAGTTCGCGGAACGGGCATGGGTGGTGCCGCGAGCACGAGAGCTACCAGCAGGACCGAGGCCACGACGAGTTCGATACCGATGGTCGGCACTATCGTCCCTGGCCCGGGGCTTTCCCACCAGTCATCCGAAGCGCTTGCAAAGAGCCCAGCTACAACTGGTGTGATAACCGCGTAGAGGAGCATCCCGTATACCGCGAAACGCAGGGACCGCTGCCAGTAGACCTTGCCCTTCCCCTCTCGCCATTCGGCTAGTTGTCCGCGCCGGCGGCGGATGAGCGCAAGGACGATCATGGCCATCAGGACCAGGGCCGGCACGGACCAGATCGCCAGCAGCCATGCGGTGTCGTCGTCACGCGTGACGACGCGCAGGTAGTGGTCGGCGGTCATCGCTAGGAGAAGGACGATGGCGACCGTGACGCCGTACATGATGATGGCCGCTAGCCACGGCAGATTAATGCTGCCGGCGTCTGTTGCTGCGGACTCCTGGCCCGTGTTGCTGCCAGATGGCTGCTCGGGATTGTCCAGGTGTGCTGCGAGCAGCCAGCATGCGCCCGTCACGACGCCTGCGGCACCGACGCCGAGCATGCCGCTGGCGAACATGCCGTCTGTCCACACACGCGCACATAGATCGTCGCCTGCGCTGCCTGTGACGTGGCTAAAGATGTAGCTGTCGAATCCCAGCATGACGAAGGTCGGGGCCAGGACTGCCAGTGTGTGGGTGTAGCGGGCCCCACGCATCGCGAATAGCACGACGATGCCGGTGAAGACAAATCCGGCAAGAGCCCCGGCGAACTGTGAGTTCGTGGAGGCCGAGGTGACGATGCTCCAACCGTGGCTTGCGCATTCGGCTGCGGACTCCATGTGGCCACCATCGGAAATGGCGTGATTCTGTACTAGCGATTTGACGCCTACTTGACAGCACGACGCGTAGAACCAGAACAACTGTCAACGCCGGCTGAAGTTTGGCTGTGGCACACATTTTGTGAGTCGCGCTCGTCGGTAGTTCGGGTTGGGTGCCGGGATGGAGATCATTCCGGCGTTGCTGCCGCACCTGACGGGCCTGCGGTTGGAAGCGGTGGTGATCCGGGGCGTCGGGGTCAGGATCAACGCGGCGACCCAGACGGTGCGGGCACGTTGTAGCGCCTGCGGGACCTGGTCGACCACTGTGCATGGTCGCTATGTGCGGCGGCTGGCCGATGTCAGGTTGGGTGGGCACGAGGTGCTGGTCGCGTTGACGGTCCGCCGATTCACCTGCGTGAACACCGAATGCGGGCGGCGGACGTTCGTTGAGCAGGTTCCCGGCCTGACTCGTCGGCATGCCCGTCACACGGTGGTGGCGGCCGGTGACCTGGAGGCCGTCGCGGTGGCGTTGGGCGGTCGACCGGGCAGCAGGTTGGCGCAGCGGTTGGCGGTGTCGGTGTCCCGCTCGACGTTGATCCGGGTGATCCGCCGGATGCCCGACCCGCCGCCAGTCACGCCGACGGTGCTGGGCGTGGACGACTTCGCCCGCCGCCGAGGGCACCGATATGCGACGGTGCTGCTCGACATGCACACGCGCCGGCCGATCGAGGTTCTCCCCGACCGCACCGCCGACACCCTTGCCGCGTGGCTGCGCGAGCACCCTGGTGTTCAGATCATCTGCCGCGATCGAGGCGGCAGCTATGCCGACGGCGCCCGCAAGGGAGCACCTGACGCGATCCAGGTCGCCGACCGGTGGCACCTGTTGAAGAACCTCAGCGACACCGTCGAGAAGATCATCCGCGGGCACCGCCGATGCCTCCGCACCCACGCCGAACCAACATCTGCCCTGGCCGCGCTGGCCGACGAACCGAGCGGGGCGGGGCGTCGGGCGGCGAACACCCGTCAACGACACGCGGCTGTGCACGCCCTGCGAGCCGAAGGACTGTCGATCAAAGCAACCGCCCGCCGCCTCGACATGAACGTCAGAACCGCCCGCAAGTACGCCCACGCCGCCACCGCCGAGGCGTTGATTGGCCCGAACGCCAGCAGCCGACCCAGCGTCCTCGCCCCGTTCCACTCCTACCTGCGGCAACGCCTCACCGACGGCATCCACCAGACCGCTGACCTGCACGCCGAGATCATGGCCCGCGGCTATCAAGGCAGCTTGCGGGTGCTGCGGGACTGGCTCACCATCAACCGCACCCGACCCACCGCGCCGACTGCAGTCCGGGTGCCGTCGGCCCGGCGGATCACCGCCTGGATCATGCGACCCGGCCACAAACTCACCGACGACGAACACGCCGATCTCGCCGACGCCCGCCGCCGCTGCCCGGACCTCGACACCGTCGCCGGCCTCGCCCACGGGTTCGCCGCGCTGGTCCGCCACCAAGGCACCGGTCAGCACCTCGACGCCTGGATCGAACACGCCCGCCACGCCGGCTACCCCGAGATCCGTGGCTTCGCCGCCGGCCTCATCAGCGATCGCGACGCCGTCGTCGCCGGCCTCACCCAGCCCTGGAACTCAGGCCCGGTCGAGGGCCAGGTCAACCGCATCAAGACGATCAAGCGACAGATGTATGGCCGGGCGAACCTCGACCTCCTCCGCAAACGCGTCCTGACCAACTCGTGAACCACCGCCAAGATCAATCACAAAATGTGCGCCAGAGCCAGTTTTCAGGCGGAGCCGACACGAACCGGCCCGGAATTCAGACCAGGTGCCGACCCACGCCGGCGGCCAGCCGCACGACGCGGCGCTGGCAGCCCGGTTCGACCGACGTCCTGGACGGGCGATGAACGGCCCCGCCGCCTCCGAATGGCGGCCAGACCCGCTCCTGACCATCGACGACCTCGCGGCCTGGCTTGGCAAGCCCAAGAACACCCTCTACGCCTGGCACAGCCGAGGCAAGGGCCCTCGCGCCATCCGCGTCGGCAACACCCTGCGCTACCGGCGCAGCGAGGTCGAGCGCTGGCTCGAAGACCACACCGACGCGGAGCGGTGAACCATGGCCCGACCTGAACTGGCCATCGGCACCTCCGGAAAGCTCCGGATCGAGAAACTCGGTCCGAAGAGATTCCGGGCACGCGCCCGGTTCCGCGACTACGACGGCATCACCCGCGACATCGAAGCCACCGACACCACAGGCCCGGCCGCCGAACGGGCCTTGAAGGTCAAACTCCGCGACCGTGCCACCCCCACCGACGACGAGATCACCCGCGAAACGCGCATCAGCGCCCTCGCCGAACTGTGGGTCGAAGAGATCACCGCCGAGGAACGCATCGCGCCACAGACCATCCACCGATACGCGACCAGCGTCCGCACCTCGATCCTGCCCGCCCTCGGCAACCTCCGAATCCGGGAAGCCAGCGTCGGATGCCTCGACCGGTTCCTGCGCGACATCGCCAAGGACCGCCCTTCAGCCGCCAAAGGCGTGAAGGTCGTACTCAGTCAGATGTTCGCTCTAGCCGTACGCCACGGCGCCATCCCCACCAACCCGGTCCGCGACACCGGCCGACTCCGCAAACCCCGCCGCACCGTCGTCGTCCTGTCCGCCGAGCAACTCCAAGCCGTCCGTACGGCGATCCGCGAATGGCAGCGACCGATCCCTGGTAAGCCCGGGCCTCGGCACAGCGGTGACCTGGCCGACGTCGTCGACCTCATGCTCGCCACCGGCGGCCGTATCGGCGAGATCCTGGCCCTCCGCTGGGAGGACCTGGACCTCGCCGCCGAACGACCAACCCTGACGATCTGCGGAACGCTGGTCTTCATCAAGAGCCAGGGCTTCTTCCGACAGCCCTGGACCAAGAGCGACGCCGGCTACCGGAGGGTCGTCCTCCCCCGGTTCGCGGTCGGCATGCTCATGGCCCGCAAACTCACTGCCGCGGACAACCCCCACGACGCGATCTTCGCTTCCCGACGAGGCACCTGGCTCTCACCCAACAACGTCCGCCGTCAGTGGCGCCAGGCCCGCGCCGAAGCCGACCTCGACTGGGTCACCCCGCACACCTTCCGAAAGACCGTCGCCACCCTCATCAAGGAGGAGATCGATACCAAGAGCGCGGCAGCGCAGCTCGGGCACTCCAGCGAGGAGGTCACCGACACCTACTACATCGCCAAGCCGGTACAAGCCCCAGACGTGTCCGGCATCCTCGAACGGCTCGGCAGCCACCCGAGCAACCAAGGATCGTCGCCAGGAGAGAACGATGCACACCGATGACGAACCTGGTTGCCGCACCGCGTAAATGGGGGGTTTTCGGGGGGCGGTTCAAATCTCCATCGAAGAAAATCAAAGCCCTGACCAGTGTTCCCGCTGGTCAGGGCTTTTTCTTTGTCGGGACGGCCGGATTCGAACCGACGACCCCTTGACCCCCAGTCAAGTGCGCTACCAAGCTGCGCCACGTCCCGATGCCCCCGCCAGGTCTCCCCCGCGGCAGCCGGTACAGCTTAGCGCAGGATCTTCGCACCGTGCGCAGAGGCCCCTCCCGCGCCGCGCGCCACACCCCCTAGAGCATCCTAGGAGGGTGGGCGCGGCAAGAAGGCAGGCGAGAGTAGCGGGTCAGCCGTGGGCCTTGCCCCGGCCGCCGGGGCCGAGCTTCTTGCGCGGGCGTACCGAGATCTCGATCGGGCTGCCCTCGTAGCCGAACTCCTCGCGGAGCTTGCGCTCGACGAAGCGCTGGTAGCCGGCGTCCAGCGGCCCGGTGGTGAACAGCACGAACCGCGGCGGCGCCGCCCCGGCCTGGGTGGCGAACAGGATGCGTGGCGCGCGTCCGCCTCGTACCGGGTGCGGGGTGGCCTGGACCAGCGCGGTGAGCCACTGGTTGAGCTGCGCGGTCGGGATGCGCGTCTCCCAGCTCGCCAGCGCCTTGCGCAGCGCCGGCGCGAGCTTGTCGACGGCGCGGCCGGTCTTCGCGGACAGGTTCAGCCGGATCGCCCAGGGGATGCGGCGCAGCTCCCGGTCGATCTCCTTGTCCAGGTAGTAGCGGCGGTCGCCGTCGACCAGGTCCCACTTGTTGAAGGCGATGACCAGCGCCCGGCCGGACTCGACGACCATGGTGAGGATCCGCTGGTCCTGCTCGCTGATCACCTCGCTGGAGTCGATCAGCACCACGGCGACCTCGGCCGCCTCGATCGCCGAGGCGGTCCGCAGGCTGGCGTAGTACTCGGTGCCGCTGGCCTTGCCGACCCGCTTGCGCAGGCCGGCGGTGTCGACCAGCTGCCACGTCTCGCCGCCGATCTCGACCAGGCTGTCGACCGGGTCGACAGTGGTGCCGGCCACCGAGTCGACGACCGCCCGCTCCTCACCGGAGAAGCGGTTGAGCAGGCTTGACTTGCCGACGTTGGGGCGGCCGACCAGGGCGACCCGGCGTGGGCCGCGCGGCCGGTTCTCCACGATCTTCGGCGCCTCCGGCAGCGCGTCCAGGATGGCGTCGAGCAGGTCGCCGGAGCCGCGGCCGTGCAGCGCCGAGACCGGGAACGGCTCACCGAGGCCGAGTGACCACAGCGCGGTCGCCTCCATCTCGATGGTGGTGTTGTCGGCCTTGTTGGCGACCAGGATGACCGGCTTGGCGCTGCGGCGCAGCATCTTCACCGCGGCCTCGTCCACGTCGGTCGAGCCGACCATGGCGTCCACCACGAACAGCACCACGTCGGCGGTGACCACCGCGATCTCGGCCTGGGCGGCGATGGCCGCGGCGCGGTCCTTGGCGTCGGGTTCCCAGCCGCCGGTGTCCACGACGGTGAACGCCCGGCCGTTCCACTGCGCGTCGTAGGGCACCCGGTCCCGGGTCACGCCGGGGATGTCCTCCACGACCGCCTGCCGACGGCCGATGATGCGGTTGACCAGCGTGGACTTGCCGACGTTGGGACGGCCGACCACTGCCACCACGGGCTGCGGGCCGGTCGGCTCACCGGAGTCGGCCTCCGGCTCGCGCAACTCCACCCAGCCTTCGAAATCCTCGCTCACGCCGCGCCACCCTTCGTTCGCGACTGCGGGGCCCGCACAACCCGCTCACTCCTCGCGCTCACGCGACACCCCGCTCGGTGAGCATCTCGCGCAAGCGGGCCACGACCTCGTCGATGCCCAGTTCGGTGGTGTCCAGCACCACCGCGTCGGGGGCCTGCTGCAGCGGGTTGACCTTGCGGGTCGAGTCGAGCCGGTCCCGGCGGGCCAGGTCGGCGGCGGTCGCCGTGACGTCGGCGGCGTCCTCGGCGCTGCGCCGCTTCGCGCGCGCCGCCTCGGAGGCGGTCAGGTACACCTTCAGGTCCGCGTCCGGCGCGACCACCGAGCCGATGTCCCGGCCTTCGACCACGATCCGGCCCGCGTCGGCGATCACGCGCCGCTGCCGGTCCACCAGCAGCTCGCGTACGGCGGCGACGGCGGCGACAGCCGAGACGGCTCCGGTCACCTCGGCACCGCGGATGGCGGTGGACACGTCGGTGCCGTCGACTGTCACGGCGTACCCCTGGGGGTCGGTGCCGATGCGGAGGTCGGCCTCGGCGGCGACCTTCGCCACCGACTCGGCGTCGGTGAGTTCCACGCCGGAGCGCAGGACCGCCCAGGTCAGCGCCCGGTACATGGCGCCGGTGTCGAGGTAGCGGGCGCCGAGACCCGTCGCCAGTCGCCGCGACACGGTGGACTTCCCCGAACCGGACGGCCCGTCCACAGCGACCACGCATCGCCCGGCCGGTACGTTTTCCTCCACCGTTGTCCTCCTCAGCCCGTACCTCGCAGGTCGCCCGATAGGTCCGGCGCCGTTGAGCGGATGGTTCTGTCGTCAATCATGCCCGCGCCGCGCGGGCGTCCCGCCGGGCCGGCGTGTGCCGGCCCGCGGACCGCGTCGAAGCCTACCGGGAGCCGTACCCGGATCGGCGGGTCAGTCACCCACCGCCTTGAACAGGGCGGCGACCTCCGCGTTCGTGAGCCGCCGCATCCGCCCGGTGCGCAGGTCGCCGAGCTTGATCGGACCGATCGAGGTACGGATCAGACGGGACACCGGGTGTCCCACCTCGGCCATCAGGCGCCGGACGATGTGCTTGCGCCCCTCGTGCAGGGTCAGCTCCACCTGGGCGGATTTGCCGAGCGTGTCGACCAGCTTGAACCCGTCGACCTTCACCGGCCCGTCCTCCAGCTCGATGCCGGCGGTCAGCCGCTTGCCCAGGTTGCGCGGGATCGGCCCGGCCACCTCGGCGAGGTAGGTCTTGAGCACCTCGTACGACGGGTGCATGAGCTTGTGGGCCAGGGTGCCGTCGTTGGTGAGCAGGAGCAGGCCCTCGCTGTCGGCGTCCAGTCGCCCGACGTGGTAGACCCGCTGCTCCAGCCGCGCGCCGATGAAGTCGGCGAGCTCGGTACGGCCCTTCTCGTCGGCCATCGTGGTGACCACCCCGCGCGGCTTGTTCATCGCCACGTAGACCAGGCGGACGTCGGCCTGGAGCCGCTCCCCGTCGACGACGATCACGTCGCGGGTCGGGTCGGCCTTGTCGCCGAGCTGCGCCACCCGCCCGTTCACGGTGACCCGGCGCCGGAAGATCAGGTCTTCACAGGCGCGCCGGGAACCCACCCCCGCGGCGGCGAGCACCTTCTGGAGGCGCTCGGCGCCCTCGTACACGGGGGCGTCGGGCTTCGGGGCACGGTCATCGCGTCGCATCGGCAAGCTCTTCTACGTCGTCGGGAAGGAACGGGGCGAGCGGCGGCAGGTCGTCCACCGAGTTCAGCCCCAGCTTCTCCAGGAACATGGTGGTGGTCCGGTAGAGGTAGGCGCCGCTGTCCGCTTCGGTGCCGCACTCCTCGACCAGGCCGCGACCCACCAGGGTACGGAGCACCCCGTCGCAGTTGACACCCCGGATGGCCGAGATGCGGGAACGGGTCACCGGCTGCCGGTAGGCGACCACGGCGAGGGTCTCCAGCGCGGCCTGGGTCAGCCGCACGGACTGCCCGTCCAGTACGAACCGTTCCACGTACGTCGCGTATTCCGGCCGGGTGTAGAGACGCCAGCCACCCGCCGCCCGGCGCAGGTCGAACCCGTGGCCGGCTGCGGTGTACCCGGCGGCGATCTCGTCGAGCATCGCGCCGACCCGCTCCGGGGCCTGTTCGAGGACCTCGGCCAGGACCAGCTCGCTGACCGGCTGGTCCACCACGAGCAGGATCGCCTCCAGGGCGCCGCGCAGCTCCGCGTCGTCTAGGACCGGCGCGGGCGGCGGTTCCGGCGCCGTCCGCCGCCGTCCGCGCTTCGGGGGTACGCCCCCAGCACCCGCTCCCCCGCTCGCCCGCTGCTCCGCGTCCTGCGCGGCCGCGTCGCCGTCCCGCTCAGCGTGGTGGTCGACGTCCCGCCGGCCGTCGTCGCCGTAGCCGGCGTCGGCCGTCGAGCTTCCACCCGAGATCTTGGTACGGTCCCGCCCCTCAAGGGGCGCCTCCGTACCAAGATCCGTCGTCGCTTCGGCGATCTTGGAAGGATCCGGCCCCTCCCGGGGCCCTTGGCTTCCAAGATCTGTGGGCGGTTCGGGCGCCGAGTCGGCGGTTTCTGCCGAATCAACGCTGTCCGGATCGGGTTTCGGCGCGGACGGGCGCTGCCACGGGGGCACCCAGGCGGCGGCCTGGTCGGCCAGGGAGTCGCGGCGTTCCTCGTCGCTCATCCGTTCACTCCTGCGTTGGTGCGGGTTCGTCCGCCGCGTCGGCGGGCACGGCGGCGTCGGATGCGGCGGCTGCGGCGACGCCGCCCGGCACGGCGGCGCCGGCGGCATCCCCGGCCACCGCGGCATCCGGTGCAGAGGCGACCGGTGCAGCGGCATCCGGTGCACCGGCGACCGGTGCATCGGGGGCATCGGCCGGCGCAGCGTCGGCGGCGCCGGCCGGCGCGGCGGGGGTGGACATGGTCGTGGGTTCGGGGCTGCCGGCGTACTCGTCGACAGTCAGCTCGGCCTCGCCGTCGGCCGGGCCGGTCCAGCGGACTGTCAGTTCCTCCAGCGCCTGCTCCTGCACGAACGCCACCAGGCCCTGCCGGTACAGCTCCAGCAGCGCCAGGAACCGGGCCACCACCTCGAGCGTCATCTCGCAGTCGGCGCAGAGCAGCGAGAACGTGGCGATCCCGGCGCGGCGCAGCCGGTCGGCGATGATCCCGGCGTGTTCGCGGACGCTGACCCGGACCATGTGCACGTGCGCGATGGAGACCTCGGGCACCGGCTTCGGGCTCATCGCCCTGACCGCGAGCGTGCGCAGCCGCTCCGGACCGATGCCCAGCACCAGGTCGGGCAGCGCCTCGGCGTACCGCGGTTCGAGGGTGACCGCCCGCGGGTAGCGCCGGCCGCCGACCGCCTCCAGCTCGGCGATGTGCGCGGCGGCCTCCTTGTACGCCTTGTACTGCAGCAGCCGGGCGAACAGCAGATCCCGCGCCTCCAGCAGCGCCAGATCCTCCTCGTCCTCGACCTCGGCCGAGGGCAGCAGCCGGGCCGCCTTGAGGTCGAGCAGGGTGGCGGCGACGAGCAGGAACTCGCTCGTCTCGTCCAGGTCCCACTGGTCGCCCATGGCGCGCAGGTACGCGATGAACTCGTCGGTGACCTTGTGCAGGGCGACTTCGGTGACGTCCAGCTTGTGCTTGCTGATCAACTGGAGCAGCAGGTCGAACGGGCCGGTGAAGTTGTCCAGCCGGACGGTGAAGCCACTGGTCTCCGGGCTGTCGGGCACCACACCGTCGACCTCGGCGGCCAGCTCCGCGGCGACGGCGGGGTCGCCGGGGCCGTGCGGCGGGTCGAGGGGCGGTGCGGTCACCGGGAAACCGTAGACGACGCGGCGGGCGGCCGGCGTGCGCCCTACCGGTCCGCCTGGGCGGCGATGACCTCCCGGGCGAGCTGCCGGTAGTTGCGCGCGCCGGAGGAGGCCGGGTCGAGGGTGGTGATCGGGGCACCGGCCACCGTGGACTCGGGGAACTTCACCGTCTTGGTGATGACGGTCTGGTAGACCTTGTCGCCGAACGCCTCGACCACCCGCTGGAGCACCTGGCGGCAGTGGGTGGTGCGGCTGTCGTACATGGTGGCGAGGATGCCTTCGAGTTCCAGGTCGAAGTTGAGCCGCTCGCGCACCTTGTCGATGGTGTCCAGCAGCAGCGCGACACCGCGCAGGCTGAAGAACTCGCACTCCAGCGGGATGAGCACGCCGTGCGCGACGGTGAGCGCGTTGATCGCCAGCAGGCCCAACGAGGGCTGGCAGTCGATCAGGATGAAGTCGTACTCCTTGCGGATGGTCCGCAGCACCCGCGCCAGGGCCATCTCGCGGGCGACCTCGTTGACGAGCTGGATCTCGGCGGCGGAGAGGTCGATGTTCGCGGGCAGCAGGTGCAGGCCGGCCACGTCGGTCTTGATGAGGACGTCCTCGGCGGTGACGTCGTCCTGCATCAGCAGGTTGTAGACCGACAGGTCCAGGTTGTGCGGGTTGACGCCCAGCCCGACGGAGAGGGCGCCCTGCGGGTCGAAGTCGACGAGCAGCACCTTGCGGCCGTACTCGGCCAGGGCCGCGCCCAGGTTGATGGTCGTCGTGGTCTTGCCGACGCCACCCTTCTGGTTGGCCATCGCGATGATCCGCGCCGGGCCGTGCCGGTCGGTCGGCATGGGTTCGGGGATCGGCTTGCGCATGGTGTACGCGGCCGGGTCGGCGGGGCCGAGATCGGCACCGAGCGTCGCCTGCTGCTCACGGAGCTCCGACGTCCAGGTCTCGGCACGGTCACCGTTTCCTGCCATGTCCTCGTTGCCCCCTCCCGACGACCACCCGGCGTCGGAGCCGTCCGACGTCCCTCGCGGCGCCGCTGCGCACCCCCGGTCCGTCGCACCTGGAGGCCCGCGCCGATGCCGACTGTACGCCACCGGCCAGCAGCGCGTTCGGTAGCGGGTCGGCGTGTCGGCCGCCCGTCAGCCGGGGCTCGCCACGTCGGCGCTCAGCGGGCGCGCGGATGCGCTGTCGCGTACACCTCGCGCAGCCGCTCCACAGTCACCAGCGTGTAGACCTGGGTGGTGGTCACCGACGCGTGACCGAGGAGTTCCTGCACCACGCGTACGTCCGCGCCGCCGTCGAGCAGGTGGGTGGCGTACGAGTGGCGCAGCGTGTGCGGCGAGACCGCGTCGGGACCGTCGACCGGCAGGCCGGCACGGGCGGCGGCGGTACGCAGCACCGCCCAGGCGCCCTGCCGGGTGAGCGGGCCGCCGCGCGCGTTGACGAACACCGCGTGGGTGCCGCGCCCGGCGGCGAGCAGCGCCGGTCGGCCCCGGACCAGCCAGGCGCGCAGCGCGTCGGCCGCGTACCCGCCGACCGGGACCAGGCGGGTCCGGCCGCCCTTGCCGCGCAGCAGCACGGCGCCGGCGTCCAGGTCGAGGTCGTCGACAGCGGCGCCGACCGCCTCGGAGATGCGCGCGCCGGTGCCGTACAGGAATTCCAGCAGCGCCCGGTCGCGCAGCGCGCGGGCGGCGGCGTCGCCGGTGGCGCCGGGTGTGTCGGCGGCCTCCAGCAGCCGCAGGACCGCGTCGACGGGGAGCGCGCGGGGCAGCCGGCGCGGCGGCGCGGGCGGGCGGACGTCGCGGCTGGGGTCGGCGCCGGCGAGTCCCTCGCGCAGCGCGAAGCGGTGCAGGCCGCGGACCGCGCTGGCCGCGCGGGCGGCGGAGGAGACGGCGAGCGGCGGGTGGTCGTCGTCGCCGGCACGCAGCCGGACCAGGTGGGCCTCGACCTGCGCGGGCCCGGCGGCGGCCAGGTCGTGCACCCCGGCTGCCGCAAGTGTGGCGAGGTAGCGGTCCAGGTCCCGGCGGTACGAGGCGAGCGTGTTCGCGGACAGCCCGCGTTCGACGGTGAGGTGGTCCAGGTAGGTCCGGACCGCACGGCGCAGGGCCGGCGCGGGTTCCGCGCCGGCCGCGCGCACGGCGGCGTCGGTCAGCTCAGCACCTCGTCCAGCGGCAGCACGTCCATGCCGTGTGCCTCGGCGACCGGGCCGTAGACGACCTTGCCGGCGTGGGTGTTCAGGCCCAGAGCCAGCGCCGGGTCGTTGCGCAGCGCCTGCTGCCAGCCCTGGTTCGCCAGTTCGAGGGCGTACGGCAGGGTGACGTTCGTCAGCGCGTAGGTGCTGGTGTTCGGCACCGCGCCCGGCATGTTCGCCACGCAGTAGAAGATCGAGTCGTGGACCTTGTAGACCGGGTCGGCGTGCGTGGTCGGGCGCGAGTCCTCGAAGCAGCCACCCTGGTCGATGGCGATGTCGACGAGCACACTGCCCGGCTTCATCCGGGAGACCAGCTCGTTGGAGATGAGCTTCGGGGCCTTCGCGCCGGGCACCAGCACCGCGCCGATGACCAGGTCCGCGTCGAGCACGGCCCGCTCGATCTCGTACGCGTTGGAGGCGACGGTCTGCAGGTGGCCCCGGTAGATGGCGTCGGCCTGGCGCAGCCGCGCCACGTTCTTGTCCAGCAGCAGCACCTCGGACTGCAGGCCCAGCGCGATGGCGGCGGCGTTGAGGCCGGACACGCCCGCGCCGATGACCACGGTCTTTGCCGCGTACACGCCGGAGACGCCGCCGGGCAGCACGCCCCGCCCGCCGCCGGTACGCATCATGTAGAAGGCGCCCACCTGCGGGGCGAGGCGGCCGGCCACCTCGGACATCGGGGCCAGCAGCGGCAGCGAGCGGTCGGGCAGCTCGACCGTCTCGTACGCGATGCCGGTGACCTTCCGGTCGACCAGCGCGTCGGTGCACTCGCGGGACGCGGCCAGGTGCAGGTAGGTGAAGAGCACCTGTCCCTCGCGCATCCGGTGGTACTCCTCGGCGATCGGCTCCTTGACCTTGAGCACCAGATCGGCGGTGTCCCACACCTCGTCGGCGGTGGCCAGGATCTTCGCGCCGGCGGCGGCGAACTCGTCGTCGGTGATGCTGGAGCCGACTCCGGCGCCTGCCTCCACGAAGACCTCGTGGCCGTGGCGGGTGAACTCGTTGACGCCGGCGGGCGTGATCGCCACCCGGTACTCGTGGTTCTTGACCTCGCGGGGGATTCCGACCTTCACGATGCAGACACCTTCCTCCGGGGCGACTCACCCCCGACTGCGCGGCCGCGCCGGCTCCGTTGCCGGCGCGGTCCTCCTGTCCCGCCGGCGGCAGTCTAGGCCCGTGGGAAGCCCACGGACGGCGACACTGTGACATCCGGTGCCCGCTGGTCCTGACGGTGTGTCAGGCATGCCTCGGACTGCCCGGTGGAGACGCCATCCGCCGACAGGACAAAGTTCGATGACATCTTCCCATCGGCTGAGCCGCGAGACCGACAAGACGTGAACCGATCACTATTGTGTCCGCTCATGACCACTCCTTATCAGCAGTACCCGCAGGGCGTCTCGGACAAGAGCAAGGTCGTCGCGGGCATCCTCGGCATCCTGCTCGGCTTCTTCGGCGCCGGGCGGTTCTACATGGGCGACACCAAGACCGGCGTCCTCCAGCTCGTGGTGAGCGTCGTGACCTGCGGCTTCGGCGCGCTCTGGGGCACCATCGACGGCATCCTGATCCTGGTCAACGGTGGCGTCGACGGGCAGGGCCGGCCGCTGCGCGACTGAGCGCAGGCACACGGAAGGGGCCGCGCGGTGCGACGCACCGCGCGGCCCCTTCGTCGTCCGTGCCGGATCAGCGCGGCAGCGGCGCCTCCGGGCGGCGCAGCTCGGTGAAGCCGGTGTCCCGGGCGCGGGCGGCGGCGAGCAGACCGGCCACGCAGGACGCGTTGGTGATCTCCCCGGCCAGCACCATCCGCACCGCCTCGTCCAGGTCCACGCGGACCACCTGGAGGTCGGCCTCCTCGTCGAGCCGGTCGTGCCGCTGCTCCGCCGGCACGTCGGCGAGGTCGCGGGCCAGGAAGACCCGCACCACCTCGTCGGTGAACCCGGGCGAGCTGTGCAGGTCGACGAGGACGTCGACGCGCCCGGCGGTCAGGTCCGCCTCCTCGGCCAACTCCCGCAGCGCGGCGGCGGCCAGGTCCTCACCGCCGACGTCCATCAGCCCGGCGGGCAGCTCCCACAGGTGCCGCCCGACCGGGTGCCGGTACTGGCGGATCAGCACCACCTGACCGGCGTCGTCGAGCGCCACCACGGCTACCGCACCGACGTGCCGCACGTAGTCACGGGTCGCGCTGCCGCCACCGGGCATGGTGACGTCGTCACTGACCACGGAGAAGATCCGGCCGGACCAGATCTGGCGGCGGCCGGTCACCTCGTACCGGTGCTCGACGCCGCTCACGCCGCCACCCCGCGCGTTCGCGCGGACCGGCCGCTCACTTGGCCGAGGCCTTCGCGCCACCGCCGCGGCCGGCCTTCTTCGCCGCGCCGTCCAGGTCCACCGGCAGCTGGTCGGCCTGCGAGTACGCCACGGCGGCGCCGACGAACGCGGCGAACAGCGGATGCGGCCGGGTGGGGCGGCTCTTGAGCTCCGGGTGCGCCTGGGTGGCCACGAAGAAGGGGTGCAGGTTGCGGTCCAGCTCGACGAACTCGACCAGCCGCCCGTCCGGCGACGTGCCGGAGATGGTCAGGCCGGCCTTGGTGAGCTGGTCGCGGTAGGCGTTGTTCACCTCGTACCGGTGCCGGTGCCGCTCGCTGACCTCGGTGCTGCCGTACGCCTCGGCGACGATCGAGCCCTCGGCCAGCTTCGCCGGGTACGCCCCGAGCCGCATGGTGCCGCCCAGGTCGCCCCGCCCGGCGACGATGTCCTCCTGGTCGGCCATGGTGGCGATGACCGGGTGCACGGCCTCCTCGTCGAACTCCAGGGAGTTCGCCCCGTCGAGGTTGGCCAGGTGCCGGGCCACCTCGATGGTCATGCACTGCAGGCCGAGGCAGAGGCCCAGCAGCGGGATGCCGTTCTCCCGCGCGTACCGGGCGGTGCCGACCTTGCCCTCGATGCCGCGGACGCCGAAGCCGCCGGGGATCACGATGCCGTCGACGCCGGACAGCGCGGCGGCGGCGCCCGCCGCTGTCACGCAGTCGTCGCTGGGCACCCACTTGAGCTGCACCCGGGCGCGGTGGCCGAACCCGGCCGCCCGGATCGCCTCGCTGACCGACAGGTACGCGTCGGGCAGGTCGACGTACTTGCCGACCAGCGCGACGGTGATCGTGTGCCGGGGCTGGTGCACCCGCTCCAGCAGGTCGTCCCAGCGGGTCCAGTCCACGTCGCGGAACGACAGGCCGAGCCGGCGCACCACGTACGCGTCGAGGCCCTCGCGGTGCAGCACCTTGGGGATGTCGTAGATGCTCGGCGCGTCCGGCGCGGCGGTGACCGCCTCCCGGTCGACGTCGCAGTACAGCGACAGCTTCTCCTTGACCTTCTCCGGGATCTCCCGGTCGCAGCGCAGCACCAGCGCGTCGGGCTGGATACCGATGCTGCGCAGCTGCGCCACCGAGTGCTGGGTCGGTTTGGTCTTCAGCTCGCCCGACGGCGCCAGGTACGGCACCAGCGACACGTGCAGGTAGAAGCAGTTGTCCCGGCCCAGGTCGTGGCGGATCTGCCGGATCGACTCCAGGAACGGCAGCGACTCGATGTCGCCGACCGTGCCGCCGACCTCGGTGATCACCACGTCGGGCACCTGGCCGTCGGCGTCCGGGTCGGCCATGCCGCGGATGCGGGCCTTGATCTCGTTGGTGATGTGCGGGATGACCTGCACCGTGTCGCCGAGGTATTCCCCGCGCCGCTCCTTGGCGATCACCGCCGAGTAGATCTGGCCGGTGGTGACGTTCGCCTTGCCGGAGAGGTCCCGGTCGAGGAACCGCTCGTAGTGCCCGACGTCGAGGTCGGTCTCGGCGCCGTCCTCGGTGACGAAGACCTCGCCGTGCTGGAACGGGTTCATCGTCCCGGGGTCGACGTTCAGGTACGGGTCGAGCTTCTGCATCACCACGCGCAGTCCGCGCGCGGTCAGCAGACTCCCGAGGCTGGAGGCGGTGAGGCCCTTACCCAGCGAGGAGGCGACGCCCCCGGTGACGAAAATGTGCCTGGTCGTCCGTGCTGTAGGGGCCAAGGCCTGCTCCCGTGTCGTCCGTAGCGGTCGTGCGAACCGCCGTGCCGATCAGCAGAGTGATCACGCGATCCACGGGATTCCACGGTAACACCATCCGGACCGTGAGCCGGCGTCGCACCCGCTGTCGGCGCACGTGAGGCCGGATCCGGCCCGGATCCGGCCCTTGATCGACACCACCTCGCCGATGTGGTGCCTTCCACCGGGCCTCGACCCCGCCAGCTCCCCGAACCGGCGGGCGGCAGACCTGGCGGGCCGCGCGGGCGGCCCGGGTCAGCCGGCGGGGATCTCCGAGGTCGCCGGGGTCGGCTGCGCGGGCACCAGCGCCCCGCGGGCCGTGCCGGCGGGGCGCGGCCGGTCCGGCGCCTCCGTGCCTGCGGAGTCCTGCCCGTCCGGCCCGACCGGCTCCCCGGCCTCCCCCGGGTCGCCGGCACCGTCAGCGGCCGCGCCGTCACCGGCCGGGCCGTCGGCAGCCGGCCGACCACCACCCGCACCGTCGCCGGCCGCGCCGCCCCGGGAGGAGCTGTCCGGGCCGCCCGGTGGGACCGCGCCCGTCTCGCCGCCGGGACGGCCGCTGTCGGGCACCGTACGGTCGGTGGAGTGGTCGAGTACCCGCAGCGCCGCCAGGGCCGCCATGGGCACCACGAGAGCCGCCGCCGCGCCGGCCACGTCCAGCGCCGACCCGCCGAGGAGGCCGCCCAGCCCGACGGCCACGCCGGTACCGGCCATCGCCGCCCGGATCGCCGGGTAGATGCCGAACAGCCGCATCAGCCCGCCCCACGGCTGGAGCAGCGCGAGCCAGACCAGCGCCGCACCGGCCAGGGCCAGCACGGTGAGCGGGCTGTTCACCAGCGTCTGGATGTTGGAGCTGCTGGACCGGTGCACGGTGAGCCCACCGGTGCCGTCGCCCACAGCGGCCAGGAACCGGCCCAGGCTGCCCCGCTCGTCCGCCGGACGGCCCAGGTCGACCAGGGCGAAGCCGACGGTGACCGCCAGCGCGGCCATGGTGGCCCAGGCCAGCCGGCTCACGGTGAGCCAGCCGCCGCTGCAGATCGCGGCCGCGACGCTGACGCCGGCGGTGAGCGCGATCGCGCCGATCGAGTCGGCGCCCAGGTACGGGCTGCCCACTATCACCACTGCGAGCCCGCCGACAGTCACCATCACGATCGGCCGCCAGCCCTTGCGGAACCGCTGGGCGAGCCAGCCGCCGCACAGCAGCGCCCCGGCGATGAACACGCCCAGCCCGACGGTGCCGAGCCCGGCGTACCGGCCGCCCTCCAGCGCCGAGTAGCCGACCACGCCGTTGAGCTGCAACCGGGAGCCGGTGAGCACGTCCACGCCGACGACGAGCGTGGCCAGCCCGGCCACCGCCCCGAGCGGGCCGAGGGTGCGCTCGTGCCCGGGAGTGAACCGGACCGCGGCGGTGCCGCCGACGATGAGCAGCGCGGTCACCGAGGCGTACCAGAGGCCGGCGTGGTCGCCGCGCCACCAGGGCACGGCGTCGGCGAGCAGCGCCGCGGGCACGGCGAGCGCGGCGGCGATCAGCATCAGCTCCACCACCGCGACGATGCGCGGGGACACCGGTTCCGGTCCGTGCGGGCCGGCGAGCCGGCGGGCGCGGCGCAGCAGCGGCAGCACCGCCACCGCGAGGGCGAGCTGGGCGGCGGCGAGCAGCGTGAAGAACCAGCCGGCGACGCGGCGCTGGGCGGCGGCCTCCCGGTCCGCGTCGGCCGGCGCCTCGATCGCGGCCCGCAGGTCGTCCGGCCGGTCGTCGACAGTCACCGCGGGGCGGCCGAGGAACACCCGTTCCGGCATCGGCTTGTCGAGCACGGCGAGCACTGTCGGGGCCAGGTCGATCAGTTGCAGGTAGCCGGACCGGGCGGTGCTGGGCGAGGTCAGCCAGCCGCCCTCCCAGCCGGGGCCGTCGGCGACAGCGACGTGCAGCCGCGCCGGGGAGTCGGTGTCGGACACGCCGGCGACCAGCACCAGCGAGCGCGGCGGCCGGGCGGCGAGCACCCGGGCCAGCCGGGCGTCGGCCTGCCGCGCCTGCGCGGCCCGTACGGCCGGATCCTCGTCGTCGACGGTGCCGACGTCGACGATGCTCAGCACGCAGGAGCCGAGCAGTTCGGCCGGGTCCTCGGGGAGCGTGGGCGCGTACCTGTCGACCCGGCCGAACGGGCGGGCGGCGGCCACCGCGGCACCCGGCCCGACCGCCACCGAGCAGCGCACCGACTCGGCCAGCGCGCCGGGCGTGGCGCCCCAGGAGAGCTGCTCCTGGTTGTGCACGACCGCGCTGGCCTGGTCGGGCAGGTTCGCGCCGATGCCGTCGGGCCGTTCGACGGTGACGGCGGTGGCCGGGCAGCCGCCGCTCGGGCGGGTGCCCGGCCAGGCGGCGAAGTTCCCCGCGCCGAGCGTGAGCCAGCCGTCGACCGGGCAGGTGGGACGGTGCGCGGAGCGGACCGAGAGCGACCCGATCGCGCCCTGCTCGGCCATCCGCCACAGCGTCGGCGTGTTCTCCGGGTCGACGTCGTCCCACCGCAGGCCCGCCGCGCCGACGAGCACCACGTAGTCGGCGTTCGGCCGGGTCGCGCCGTCCTCCGGGCGGGCGGACAGCGCGGTGATACCCAGCACCACCACGACGAGGGTCAGCAGCACCGGGGTCAGTCTGCGCAGCATCAGCGGTTCCCGGTGGAGAGCTGCGGGGCCAGCTCGGCGTAGAGGCCGGCGAGCGCGGCCACGGTGTCCGCCTCGGTGGGCCAGGTCGCGGCCCGGGCCAGGGCGCGCCGGCCCAGGTCGGCCCGGCGGGCGGGGTCGTCGAGCAGGTCGCGCACCGCCGCGTCGACGGCGTCCACGTCGCCCGGCGGCACCAGCACTGCCGCGTCGCCGACCAGGTCCGGCAGACCGCCGACGGCGGTCGCGACGAGCGGTACGCCGGCCCGCAGCGCCTCCTGCGCGAACAACTGACGGGCCTCCCAGTCGCTCGTCACCACCGCCAGGTCGGCGGCGCCCAGCAGGTCCGCCACGTCGGTGCGGTGCCCGAGCAGCGTCACCGGCGCGCGGGCGGCCGAGATCCGGGCGGCCAGCGGCAGGTACGCCGGACCGCTGCCCGCGATCACCACGAGCGGGGCGGGGGTACGGGTCCGCCAGCGGGCGGCGGCGTCGATCAGCACGTCGTACCGCTTCTGCGGGTGCAGCCGGCCCACCGACAGGATCAGCGGGCGGTCGGCGGCGACGCCGAACTCGGCGCGTACCGCGGTGCGGCGGCGGCGCGGCGCGGGCAGCGCCGGCGCGGCGACCGGGGCCAGGCGGGCGTCGGCGGCACCGAGCGCGGCGGCACGGTCGACCAGGTCGGCGGAGGCGCCCAGGGCGACCCGCACGGACCGGGCCACGACCCGCTCGACCAGCCGGGACACCGCACCGCGCAGGCCACCGGCGAGGACCGCGTTGTGCCAGGTGACCACCAGTGGCGCGGCGGGACGGGCGAGCGCGGCGACCAGGCCGGCGCGCAGCCCGTGCGCGTGCACCACGTCGACAGGTGTGCCGGCGAGCGCCCGGCGCAGCGCGGTGACCGCGCGCGCGTCACCCGGCGTGGGGCTGGCCGGGATCTCCACCGGCGTGAACCGGGCCCCGGCGCCGGTGAAGCCGAACTGTTCCTCGGTGGCGGCCGGGCCGCAGACCAGCACGGACGCGCCGGCCTCGGTGAGCCCTCGGCTGATCGAGCGCACGTGCTGCCCGACCCCGCCGGTGCTGGAGGCGAGCACCAGGGCCACCGACCCGGGCCAGCGCGGTGCCGGCGAGGCGTCCGTCATGAGGAAACGGTCTCCCTTCCGTCACCCCGCTCGCCGGGGTGCTGCTGCGCCGGCGGGCCGTCGTCCCCACCGGCCGGGCGTCGCCGGCGCAGCCGGCGGGTCACGGTCGCGAGCAGCGGCCGCAGGTCGCGGGCGTCGGTCAGCCAGGCGACGGCGAGGAACAGGACACCGACCACGACCCCGGACAGCATGCCCTGCGCGAGGGCCCACGGTGTCGTCGGGGTGCCGTCACCGAGCCCGGCGAGTCCCGCCGCGACGGCCGCCCCGCCGGCGCCGGCGACCACGGCGGCGAGCAGTCCGGCGGTGCCGGCCCGGCCGATCCCGGCCAGCGCCTCGCCGCCTGCGGCCCGCCGGACCGCGGCGATCAGCAGCGCGCCGAGCAGCAGCATGCCGGCCGACGTCGCCAGCGTCACCGCGAGCACCCGGTCGGCCAGCGGCGCCACCTGGGCGGACACCACGGCGAGCGCGGGCACGCTGAGCCAGCCGAGCGCGGTGGCGACGGTGGCCGCGCGGGTCTCGCCGCGGGCGTACAGCGCACGGGTGAGGACCGCGAACAGGCCGTAGCCGACCAGACCGGGCGCGAACCCGGCGATCCCGACCGCCGCGGTACGCGCATCGAGCGGGTCGGCGAAGAAGAAGTGCCCGACCGGGATCGCGGTGCCGACGAGCGCGGCGGCGCCGAGGAGGCTGAGCAGCACGACGCCGCGTACCGCCGGGGCCAGGGTCTCCCGGTAGGCGCGCTCGTCGCCGGTGGCCCGGGCCGCGACGAGCGTCGGGTACGCGGCCACCGCCAGCGGAACCGCCAGCACCGCCCAGGGCAGGAAGTAGACGGTCTGGGCGAGGTTGTAGACGACGACGTCGCCGGTGCGGCCGTAGGTGACCTGGTTGAGCGCGACCACCAGGGCGATCTGCTGGGCGGTCACGGTGACCACACCGGCGAGCGCCAGACCGCCGACCCGGGCGCGGGCGTCGGCCGGGAACCGGTAGCCGGGCCGGATCCGCAGCCGTAGCCGGCGCACCGGGATCAGCAGCGACAGCGAGAGCATCACCACGCCGAGCGTGGTGCCGGCGGACAGCAGCAGCTCGCCGCCGCGTCCGGCCTCCCCGATCGTGGCCTGCCGCCCCTCGGCGGCGGTGAACCCGAGGTAGACGGCGATGACCGTGACGCTGGACAGCAGCGGCGCGATCACCGGCCAGGCGAAGCGGCGGTGCGCCTGGAGCACGCCGGTCAGCACGATGCCCACGCCGTACAGCGGCAACTGCGGTGCGAAGACCCGCAGCATCCGCGCCCCGGAGGCCTGCTGCGCCTCGCTGAGACCGTTTCCGATCAGGCCGGGCAGCGGGTCGGCGAACACCGCCAGCAGCACCGCCAGCGGGACCAGCAGGCTGAGCGTCCAGGTCAGCAGCGCGCCGGTGGTGGCGGCCACCGCGCGCCGGTCACCCGCCTCGACGGCGCCTGCGAGCAGCGGTACGACGAGACTGGCGAGCGCCCCACCGGCGACGATCTCGAAGATGAAGTTCGGGACGTAGTTCGCCACCAGGTAGGCGCCGCCGAGGTCGGTGGGGCCCAGCATCCAGGTGAACACGGCGGTGCGGCCGAAGCCGGCGAGCCGGCTGAGGACGGTGAGGACGGCGATGAGGGCGGCCGCCCCGGCGACCCGGCCGGCGGCGGCGAGAGGAGCCGGTTTCGTCACGTCAGTCCGGGAGCCGGCCCAGCTCGTCGAGGTGCCGCAGCCCCGGCGTGGACGCGATGACCTGGGTGAAGCTGACCTTCTCGCTGGCGGCGGTGAGCGCGGCGAGCACGGCCAGCACGCCGGCCCGGCCCAGCGGCCCGGTACGCGCGGCCAGGCTCACCCCGAGCAGCGCGCCGAGCGCGTTGGCGCCGCTGTCGCCCACCATCACGCGCTCGCCGAGGTCGTCGCCGACCAGCGCGGCCGAGGCGCCGACAGCGCCCGCCGCGAGCCCGCCGTACGGGCCGGCGGTCAGCGGCGCGCCGAGCAGCATGCCGGACTTCAGCGCCCGGCCGGGCCGCAGGTCGAGCAGGTTGACCAGGTTGGCGGTGCCGGCCACCACGCCGGCGCCGAGCAGCACGTCGAGCCCGCGGCCGAACGCCCCGGCCCGCCGGCGGCGCGGATGCGCGGCGACCCGCCGGTCGGCGGCGAGCAGCGCGGCGGCGCCCAGCCCGGCCACGCCCACCCCGGCGACCTTGACCATCCCGGCGGTGACCTGACCCTCGCGCAGCGCGGCGAGATGCCCGGCGAACCCCTTGGCGGCCTTCTGCTCGGGGCGCGCGCCGACCACGTCGTCGTAGAGGCCGACAGCGCCCGCGCCGAGCCCGGCGACGAGTGCGGCGGCGCCGGCCGGGGCGCTACCGGCGCCGAGCGCGGCTCCGGTGGCCGCGCCGACGGCCAGGGCCGGACCGGCGGCCAGGGTCACGGTGCGGCCCCGGTAGTTGGTGCGCTCCAGCGCCGGGCCGCCGGGCGACGTGCGCGTCTGACGCAGCACGTAGCGGGCGGCCAGCGCGCCCGCGCCCACGGCGAGCAGCCGACCCAGTCTCACGGGACCTCCTCGATCCGGACTTCGAACGCGACGCGGCACGGACCGGGCGGCCCGCAGCGGTCACCGGGGCAGTGTAGGCACCCGGGAGGTGGCGTTGTCGCCCACGCCGTACTGGCCGGTCTTCTTCTCGGTGAGCTGCTGTGCCAGGGCGAGGCTGGTGCCCAGCTGGCCCTGCACGGTGTTGGCGTTGTCGACGGTGGAGATCGTCTGCGACAGCACCGGGTCGCCGCGCACCACGGAGACGAGGTTGCCGCCGGTCGAGCCCATCCCGGCGACCACCAGCGCGCCGGCCCGGTCGAACTGCTCGGCGATCTTCACCACCGACTCGTCCTTCTTCGCCGAGTCCTTGTCCACGTACGGCTGGCCGGTGACCATCACCACCGCCTCGGCGGCGGTGGAGATCTTGTCCGCCGGGGTGAGGTAGCCGGCGGTGGCGTACTGCTCCAGCACGGCGCGCCGGTCGGCCTCGCTGACCGGCGGGCTCCCGGCCGGGCGGTCGACCAGCACGTTTGCCAGCAGCGCGCTGGAGGTCTCCACGCCGTGGCCGTTGCCGGGCAGGTTGCCGGTGGGGGCGCTGTTCGGCCGGGCCGCGGTGACCGCCAGTTCCAGCAAGTTGTTGTTGCTGTCCGGGTTGACGAACTTGTCCTGCACGTCGATGCGGCCGGTGACGTCGGCGCCGGCGGTCTGGAGCATCTTCACCACGCCCTCGGCCTGGTCGCGGCCGCTGGGCAGGGTGAGCACCAGCACGCGGCGGCCGGTCAGCTTGCCGGGCAGCACGAGCTGGGCCATCTCGGCGGCGAAGTCCTCCTCGGTCTCCAGCTGCTTCTGCATGCTGTTGACCGACTGGCGCATCAGCGAGTTGTCCTTGCGCAGGCCGTTGACGTTCTCCCGGAGCGAGTCGGCGACCGGCCCGTTGAGGGCGGCTGTGCCGACCACCAGGCCGATCGCCAGTGCCAGGAACACCGCGGTCAGGGACACCACGTGGTAGCGAAAGTTGATCACGCTTGCAGCCTCTTGATCGTCGGGGAGCTAGAAGAGCTGGCCGAGCTGGAACACGAAATTGTCCCACCATTCGGAGACCACGCCCAGGTACGCCTTCCCGACGGTGGAGACCGCCACCGCGGAGGCCATCGCGGCCACCGCCGACAGGACCAGCAGCAGCAGCGACGACCCGGAGATGCTCTGCCGGTAGAGCCGGCTGACGCCCTTGGCGTCGACCAGCTTGCCGCCGACCTTCAGCCGGGTCAGGAACGTCGACGCCATGCCGCCGCGCCCCTTGTCGAGGAACTCCACCAGGGTGGCGTGCGTGCCGACCGCCACCAGCAGCGAGGCACCCTTCTCGTCGGCCAGCAGCATGGCCAGGTCCTCGCTGGTGGCCGCCGCCGGGAAGGTGATCGCCGGTACGCCGAGCCCGTTGACCCGGGCCAGACCCGGTGCCCGCCCGTCCGGGTAGGCGTGCACGATCACCTCGGCGCCGCAGCGCAGCACGTCGTCGGTGACCGAGTCCATGTCCCCGATGATCATGTCCGGCGTGTAGCCCGCCTCGACCAGCGCGTCGGCGCCGCCGTCCACGCCGATCAGCACCGGCTTGAACTCCCGGATGTACGGGCGCAGCACGTCCAGGTCGGCCTTGTAGTCGTAGCCGCGGACCACGATCAGGCAGTGCCGGCCCTGGATCCGGGTCTGGATCTCCGGCACGCCGACGCCGTCGAGCAGCAGGTCGCGTTCCTGGCGCAGGTAGTCCATCGTGTTGGCGGCGAACGCCTCCAACTGCACCGACAGGCCCTCCCGGGCGTCGGCCATCGACTTGGCCACGCTTTCGGCGTCCTGCAGCGAGCCGTGCGCGACCGGCTCGTCGCCGACGAAGACGGTGTTGCCCTCGATGCGGACCCGGTCGCCCTCGCGGACCTGCTCGAAGACGCTCTCGCCGAGGTCGTCCAGCAGCGGGATGCCGGCCGAGATCAGGACCTCCGGGCCGAGGTTGGGATAGCGGCCGGACACCGACGGCTTGGCGTTCAGTACCGCCGCCACACCCACCGCGACGAGCGAGTCGGCCGCCACCCGGTCCAGGTCGACGTGGTCGATGACCGCGATGTCGCCGGGTCGCAGCCGCCCGACCAGCCGTTTCGTCCGCCGGTCGAGGCGCGCGGTGCCGACGATGGAGCCCGGCTCCGGGTTCCGGCTCCGGCGCAGTGTGGGTAGACGCATCGTGACCATCCTGGCATGTGAGGCAGGTTTTGCTGTCGCGACATGCCTGAGCAGGGCCGCCTACCCAGGGAAGCACACCGGAACCCGCGCCGGTGTGCTTGCGCTCACAATCGGGGCATCACGGACGCCTTTCCTTGGCCGCCACGGCCAGGAGCTCCTCGGCATGGGCGATACCCAGATCCGAGTCCGGCAAACCGGCCAGCATCCGGGCCAGTTCCCGGGCGCGCTCGGTGTCCTCCACCACGCGCACCCCGCTCGTGGTGACCGCTCCCCCGGTGTCCTTGGCCACCACCAGGTGCCGGTCGGCGAACGCGGCGACCTGCGGCAGGTGCGTGACCACGAGCACCTGGTGGCTACGGGCCAGCCGGGCCAGCCGGCGGCCTATCTCCACCGCGGCCTGACCGCCGACACCGGCGTCGACCTCGTCGAACACCAGCGTGGGCGGGCCACCGGAACCGGCGAAGACCACCTCGATGGCGAGCATCACCCGGGACAGCTCACCGCCGGACGCGCCCTTCTGCAACGGCAGCGCCGGCGCGCCCGGGTGCGCCAGCAGCCGCAGCTCCACCTCGTCGGCGCCGTCCGCGCCGACGCCGGTCTCGACGCCGTTGACCGGCAGGCTCGGCTCGGACCGGCCCGCCGGGCGCGGCAGCACCGCCACCTCGATCCGGGCGTGCGGCATCGCCAGCCCGGCCAGCTCGACAGTGACCTCCTCGGCGAAGCGCACCGCCGCCTCCCGCCGGGACGCCGACACCCGGCCGGCCAGGTCGGCCACCTCACCGGCGAGCCGGGTCGCCTCGCGGTCCAGCTCGTCCAGCAGCTCGTCGGAGGTGTCCAGATCGGACAGCCGCGTGCGAGCCCGTTCGGCCCACGCCACCACGCCGTCGACGTCGTCGGCGTACTTGCGGGTGAGCGCGCGCAGCGCGGCCCGCCGCTCGTACACGGTCTGCAGGCGGGCCGGGTCGGCGTCCAGCGCGGCCAGGTAGGCCGACAGCTCCGCGGCCACGTCGGTGACGAGCGTGGCCGCCTCCTCCAGCCGGGCCGCCAGCTCACCCAGCGCCGGGTCGGTGCCGGCCTGCGCCTCCAGCGTGCGCCGCGCGGTGCCGAGCAGCACCGTCGCGTCCGGCGTCTCGTCGGTCGCCTCGACGCCGCCGGCCACGCACTGCTGCGCCACCTGCGCGGCGGTACGCAGCCCCTCGGCGTGTTCCAGCCGCTGCGCCTCGGCCTTCAGCTCGTCGTCCTCCCCCGGCTGCGGGTCGACCCGGGTGATCTCGTCCAGGCCCAGGCGCAGCAGGTCGGCCTCCTGGTTGCGCTCGCGGGCGTTGCGCCGCCGGTCGGCCAGGTCGTCGACGACGGTGCGCCACCGGGCGTACGTCTCGCGCAGCGCGTCGAGCAGCTTCTCGTGCTCGGCCCCGGCGAACCGGTCGAGTGAGGCGCGCTGCTCGGCCGGGCGCAGCAACCGGAGCTGGTCGGACTGGCCGTGCACGGCGAGCACCTGCTCGCCGACCTCGCCGAGCGTGGACACCGGCATGGCGCGCCCGCCCAGGTGGGCCCGGGAGCGGCCCTCGATGGTCACGGTGCGGCTGAGCAGCAGCGAGCCGTCCTCGTCGGGCTCGCCACCGGCGTCGAGGATGCGGGCGTGCACCGCCTCGGCCACCCGTCCGCTCAGGCGAAGCCGGCCCTCCACCGCCGCACGGCCCGGCTGGGCGCGCACCCGGCCGGCGTCGGCACGGCCGCCGAAGAGCAGGCCGAGGCCGGTCACCACCATGGTCTTGCCGGCGCCGGTCTCGCCGGTGATGACGTTCATCCCCGCGGCCAGCGGCAGCGTGGTGTCCTCGATGACGCCCAGTCCGGTGATGCGCAGCTCTTCCAGCACAGCACCCGACAGTAGCCCCGCCGTGTGACAGTTGACCAGCCGGCAGGGCGAGCCGCGGGCACCCGTACAGGTCAGCCCGGCGTGCCGTGCAGTGGCGGCCGGCCGACTTGATGACCTCCGCCGATGTGGACACCCGGCCCGGGCTGGCGTTCCGGGCCGCCCGGGCCGGCTGGATCCGACCGGGGGTCGGGGCGGGACGGCCCCAGGACCGCGTAGCCAGGTGGACACGCGCACGACGGAGTGGAGGCCGGGACGCCGGAGACCGTGTCGCCCAGCTCGCGTGCCGCCGCTTCCTCCGGCGGCGGCCCTGCGACCTGTCGGCCCGGCCGGGGTCGACACCCGACCGGACACGGCGTGCCGGTCCGCCCGCCGCGGCCGGCTACGACGCTCCGGCGTCCCGACCGTCGCGGCCCCGACCACCCCCTGGCCGAGCCCCGCGACGCCGGGCCGCATCCGGGAAGCGGCGGGCCTCACCGCCGCGCCCGGACTCACCTCTTCGCGGCCCGTACGCCCACCGTAACGCGCGCGGGGGCCGGGACCGGTGGGCCGAACGGAGATTTCCGCTGAGCCGCTGGTCAGCGACGGTTGCCCCGCCAGCCCTGGACGGGAAGGTCGAACTTGGCCACCAGCCGGTCGGTGAACGGTCGGGCCCGCAGCCGCACGATGCGCACCGGCAGCGTGCCCCGGCGCACCGTCACCCGGGCACCGGGCGGCAGGTCGTAGACGCGCCGCCCGTCGCAGCACAGCACGGCCAGCGTGGTGAACGGGTCGACGGTGATGACGAACGTCGACGTCGGCGCGGTCACCAGCGGGCGGCTGAACAACGCGTGCGCGCTGATCGGCACCAGCAGCAGCGCCTCCACCTCGGGCCAGACCACCGGCCCGCCGCCGGAGAAGGCGTACGCCGTCGAGCCCGTCGGGGTCGCGCAGATCACGCCGTCGCAGCCGTACCGGGACAGCGGCCGGCCGTCCACGTCGACGAGCAGCTCCAGCATCTGGGCGCGTTCGCCCTTCTCCACGCTGATCTCGTTGAGCGCCCACGACTCGATGGTCGGGCCGCCCTCGAACTCGGCGGTGACGTCGAGGGTGAGCCGTTCGTCCACCGTGTAGTTGCGGTCGACCACGTCACGCACGGCGGTGTCCAGGTCGTCGATCTCCGCCTCGGCGAGGAAGCCGACCTTGCCCAGGTTGATGCCGAGCAGCGGCACCTTGGCCGGGCGGGCCAGCTCGGCGGCGCGCAGGAACGTGCCGTCCCCGCCGAGCGCGAACACGATCTCGGCGCCCTCGGCGGCCTCCGGGCCGGTCACCGGCACCACGCCCGGCAGGTCCAGGTCGTCGGCCTCCTCGGCCACCACCCGCACCTCGAACCCGGCGGCGATCAGGTCGGCGGCCACCGCCCGGGCGTGCTCGGTGCTGCGTCGACGGCCGGTGTGCGTGACCAGCAGCGCGGTACGGCTCACCCGGACACCTCCTCGGTCGTGGCCGCCGTCGCGG
>NZ_JBMVFV010000053.1:0-41088 GCF_049538395.1 Micromonospora sp. AB353
CCGCGCCGCCGCCGTCCGGGCCGCCGGGCGGGCCGCGCTCACCGCCGACCAGATCGCCGCCGTGGACGTCGAGCGGATCGCCGGATGGTTCGCCGGGCAGTACCCGGACCGGCGCTTCCCCGGCGTGATCCTCGGCTCGCCGCACGGCGCCGCCGCCCACCTCGCGGTGGCGCTGGGCGTGCCCTGGCTCCCGGCCGGGTTCGAACTGGCCGGCCAGTGGACCCGGGGGGCGGTGGACCGCCCCGACGCCGCGTACGCGCACGGCGCCACGCTGGCCGCCCGGCTGCTCGACGGCAACCCGCGCGTGCACGTCCGCCAGGTGCACTGCCCGGCCAGCCGGGGCGCGGCGGCCGGCGCGGCGGTGACGTTCGCGGTGCGCTGGCGCACCCTGCCGGAGGCGTACGCCCGCTTCCTGGCCGACCGGCTGGAACCGGCCGCGCCGGTGCTGCTGCTGCACGACGCCCGCACCTGGCCGGTCCGAGACGGCGGCGACGGGCACAGCTTCCAGGCCGGCTGCCCGGCCGGCGGCCTCGACCCGGTCGACTTCCACCCGGACGCCCGCGCGCTCGGTCAGGTGCTGCGCGCCGCCGGCGGCGAGGAGACGCGCTGGGCGGTGCCGGAGGTCACGGTGGCGGGCGCGTTCGCCGAGCACGGCGTGGAGTCCGGTTTCGAGCACGACGCCCGCTCCCTCGGCGACCGGCACGGGCATCCGCTGCACCGGGTGGTCGTGCCGCAGCCGGACGCGCTGAGCGCGGTGACCGCCGACCTGTACCGGCGCTGGCTGCGGCGGGCCGGCAAGACCGGCAACCGGCTGGTGGTGGAGTGCGGCCGCCTGCTCGACCCGGCGCAGGTGCTGCGGGCCGGCCTGGTGCCGTACTGGTGCGAGAACGCCACCGCGCGCCGGGTCGCCGGCGTCGAGTGGTGGTTGGCCGGCAGTGAGCCGTTCAGCTCGGTGGACGTGCTGCCCGAGCCGCCCGGCCTGCGCTCGCCCGCGTCCGCGGGGCTGCCCCAGTGGCTGGCGGTGGCCGGCTTCGGGCGCAAGCGGCGGGCCCTGGACCGGGGCGCCGCGCGCGGCTACCCGGTCGCCTCGGTACCCACCCGACGTGCCACGGAGGTGTTGCGCAACCAGCCCTGCGACCTGCCCGCGCCACCGCCGCTGCGGATGGCCGAGGCCCTCACCGCGTTGCGTGACGCGGGCGCGCACCAGGGCCTGCTGGTCTCCTGAAAACCGCCGCCGGGACCGGCCTGCCGGCCAACCTGGCGAAACTTCCTCGCGATCCTGCGGTCCGTGATTGAGTACCTACGGAGCGGGAAGACCGCTCGCCGCGAAACGGCCCACGACGCCGTGCGGCGGGCAGCCACCGCTTTCGACGTATCCGTCACGTAACCCAACTTCCTCACCCGGTGCGTGGTCCGACCACGCGCACGACCGGTTCCGACCGGGCGGGGGCTCTTCGGCGAGGGGGCGCGGATGTTCGGACAGACCACCACACCCACACCACCGACCACCGACCGGGGTCTGGAGGACCTGGACGCGGCGGCGCTCGCGTACGCGGCCCGGATCGAGGGCCTGCCACCGGAGCGGCGGCAGGAGGCACGGGACGACCTGGTCCGGTTCGCGCTGCCGTTCGCCGGCCGGCTCGCCCGCCGGTACCGCGGGCGCGGTGAGCCGCTGGAGGATCTGGAGCAGGTGGCCCGTCTCGGCCTGGTCAACGCCGTCGACAGGTACGACCCGGAACGCGGTTCGTTCACCGCGTACGCGGCCATCACCATCGTCGGCGAGATCAAACGGCACTTCCGCGACCGCACCTGGGGTGTGCACGTGCCGCGCCGGCTGCGGGACCTGATCCTCGAGGTGGGACAGGCGACGGCGACGCTGACCAGCGAGCTGTCCCGCGCGCCCACGGTGGCCGAGTTGTCCGCCCGGCTGGAGACGCCGGAGGAGGAGATCCTCGCCGCGCTGGAGTCGGCCGCCGGCTACAGCCCGGCGTCGCTGAACGCGCCGGTGGGCGGGGAGAGCTCGGCCGAGTTCGGCGACCTGGTCGGCGAGTCCGACCACGCGCTGGAGTCCGTCGACGACCGGGTCACTGTGAGCGGCCTGCTGCACCGGCTGCCCTGGCGGGAGCGTCGCATCCTGGCGATGCGCTTCTACGGCAACCAGACCCAGGCGGAGATCGCCGCCCGGTTCGGCATCTCGCAGATGCACGTGTCCCGGCTGCTGTCGCGGGCGCTGACCTGGCTGCGTCAGGCGATGCTCGCCGACGCGCCGCCGCCGTGGCAGAACGGCGCGGCCGAGGCCGAGCCGGCCAAGGCGCGGATCTCGGTGAAGCAGAACGGCGACCGGGTGGTCGTCGAGGTCGGCGGCGAGGTGGACCGGGCCGGCGCGGACCAGTTGCGCCGCGCGGTGCTCCAGGCGGTCACCGGGCAGCCCCGCGAGGTGGTGGTCGACCTGGTCGGGGCCGGTGGCTTCGACGCCGGCGGGATCGCCGCGCTGATGGCCGGCCGGGAGGCCGCCGCGCGTACCGGGGTGCCGCTGCGGCTGACCCGGGTGCAGCCGGCGGTGCGCCGATCGCTGGCCGCGGCCGGACTGCCGGCCCTCTCGTCGTACGCCTCGCGCCGGCTCCCGTGGTGGGGCGCCGGCGCGGTGGCGTGCGACGAGAGGGCCGGCGCCCGGCGGCGCCGGCCCGCGTCCGGTGTCTCAGTTCTCCGGGGTGTCCCCGTGCCCGCGCGGGTGCCGCCACCTGTCGTTGGGTTGGTCGCCGCGCTCGGCGTTGAGCGCGCTGCCCTCCGGCTCGTCGGTCTCCTCGAAGCTGGGCCGGCGCACCTCCTCCGGCTCCGGCACCTCCACCGGGCGGGCGCCGGACTGCGGCGCGGGCTGGTAGTCCACCGCCTCGCGCGCGCCGTACGCGCCGCCGGCCGACGGCGACTCCGGCACGTGCCGCTCGTGGTGCAACTCCTCGCTGAAGCTCTGCGGCGGCTTCGTGGTGCGCTGCGGCAGGTCGCGGCCCAGGTCGGACACGAGCGGGCCGTACTTGAGGTCGAACGCGGGCCGCTCGGAGCGGATGCGCGGCATCCGGTCGAAGTTGCGCAGCGGTGGCGGGCAGGTGGTGGCCCACTCCAGCGAGTTGCCGAAGCCCCAGGGGTCGTCCACGGTGACCATCGCGCCGTACCGCCACGACTTCCAGACGTTCCAGATCACGAACAGCGTGGACGCGCCGAGGACGAACGAGCCGATGCTGGAGATCGTGTTCAGCGTGGTGAAGCCGTCGCCGGGCAGATAGTCGGCGTACCGGCGGGGCATGCCCTCGTTACCCAGCCAGTGCTGTACGAGGAAGGTGGCGTGGAAGCCGATGAACATGGTCCAGAAGTGCATCTTGCCGAGCCGCTCGTCGAGCAGCCGCCCGGTCATCTTCGGGAACCAGAAGTAGAGCCCGCCGAACGCGGCGAACACGATGGTCCCGAACATCACGTAGTGGAAGTGCGCCACCACGAAGTAGGTGTCGGTGACGTGCCAGTCCACCGGCGGGCTGGCCAGCAGCACGCCGGTCAGGCCGCCGAGCAGGAACGTCACCAGGAAGCCGACGGCGAACAGCATCGGCGTCTCGAAGGTGATCTGTCCCTTCCACATGGTGCCGATCCAGTTGAAGAACTTCACCCCGGTCGGCACCGCGATCAGGAAGCTCAGGATGCTGAAGAACGGCAGCAGCACCTGGCCGGTGGCGAACATGTGGTGCGCCCACACCGTCATCGACAGCACCGTGATGGCGATGGTGGCGAGCACCAGGCCGGTGTAACCGAAGATCGGCTTGCGGGAGAACACCGGGATGATCTCGGTGATGATGCCGAAGAACGGCAGCGCGATGATGTACACCTCGGGGTGACCGAAGAACCAGAACAGGTGCTGCCAGAGCATCGGCCCGCCGGTCGTCGAGTCGTACACGTGCGAGTGCAGCAGCCGGTCCGAGGCCAGCGCCATCAGCGCGGCCGCCAGCAGCGGGAACACGAAGATCACCAGGACGCTGGTGAGCAGCGCGTTCCAGGTGAAGATCGGCATCCGGAACATGGTCATGCCCGGTGCGCGCAGCGTCACGATCGTGGTGATCAGGTTGACCGCGCCGAGGATCGTGCCCAGGCCGGACACGGCCAGGCCGACCACCCACAGGTTCCCGCCGACGCCGGGGGAGTGCTGCGAGGTGCTCAGCGGCGTGTACGCGGTCCAGCCGAAGTCAGCCGCGCCGGCCGGGGTGGCGAACCCGCCCACGACCATCAGCGCGCCCAGGAAGTAGAGCCAGTACGCGAACGCGTTCAGCCGGGGGAACGCCACGTCGGCGGCGCCGATCTGCAGCGGCACCAGGTAGTTGGCGAACCCGAAGAACAGCGGGGTGGCGAACAGCAGCAGCATCACCGTGCCGTGCATGGTGAACATCTGGTTGTACTGCTCGGGCGAGACGATCTGCATCCCCGGCCGGGCCAGCTCCGCCCGGATGATCAACGCGAGGATCCCGCCGACGATGAAGTACCCGAACGACGTGACGAGGTAGAGCAGGCCGATCTGCTTGGCGTCGGTGGTGCGCAGCAACCGCCACAGCGCGTTGCCCTTCACCGCCTCCCGTACGGGCCCGGGGAATCCCCCGAACCGGGCCGGCGCGAGGATCGCGGGCCCCCGGTCTCGTGCCGGTTCCGTGACTACCCGCTTGGGCATGGCATCTCACCCCGTGTGACGACAGACAGGACGGGCGGGCGTACCCGGCCCTCTGCCCATGTAACCAGGCGAGAGCGGAGAATTCGGTCAATTAGCCGGGAGCATGGCCCAGACGACCTTGCCGGCGCCGACCGGAGTGCTGCCCCAGCGCTGGGTCAGCTCGCGGACCAGCATCAGCCCGCGGCCACCCTCGGCACGCGGGTCGCGGCTGCTCGCGGCGCGCGCGTCGGCCGGGCTGCCGTCCATCACCGCGACCCGCAGGTACGGCCGGCGCAGCGTCAGCGTCACCTGCATCGGGGTGCCGGCATGCCGCACCACGTTGCCGACCAGCTCGCTGAGCACCAGCGACGCCGGGCCGGCCAGCTCCGGCACGTTCCACCTGCCGCACGCCTCGGTGACCAGCTCCCGGGCCCGGCGGCAGGCACCGGCGACCGGCTCCAGCCGGGCCCGCAGCCGGGGCGACGCCGCCGCACCGGCCAGCGCGGTGGCCTCGGCGCAGTCCCGGCGCACCGGCACGACCCGGCAGGCGGTGGTCTCGTTCAGCCAGGCCGCCGTCTCGGCGCAGGGAGCGGCGAGCACCATCGGCACCGCCGGCCAGTCGGCGGCCCGGCGGGCGGCGGCGGCGAACACGGACAGTGCCAGCGGCTCGCCGACCTCGATCTCCTCCAGGTCGACCACCAGGGCGTCCGGCTGCGCGGCGAGGCAGCTGTCGAGCACCTCGTGCACCGCGCGCATCGTGCCCAGGTCGAGCGCTCCGGCCAGCCGTACGACAGTGACCGGCGACTCGTCACGGACCTCGCACCTGATCCGGGTCACCATCGCCGCCTCGTTTCCTTCTCGTCGGGGAGGGCCGCCCTCGTCGGGAGGGTCGCCCCGGCCGGGGCGGTCGCCGCCTCCCACAGCCGGAGGACTACGGACGTACCCGGGCCCCGGACCGGCGAAACCGGGCATCGGGGCCGCCGGGGCGCAGGTCAGCGGCGGTCCCCGCGCCGCGCCGCGAGCAGCCCCAGCGCCAGCATGGCGGCGCCCAGCAGCAGGTGCAGCCACGAATCCGCGCGGTTGACCGCGAGCGCGTTCGCCGCGTCGCGCCGGTCGACCGCCAGCCCGTAGAGCCACAGGGCCAGGTAGACCGCGCCGGCGCCGACCAGGAACGCGCGGGCCCCGGCGACGGTACGGGCCAGCACCAGCCCGGCCACGCCGAGCACCAGATGCACCAGGTTGTGCACCACCGAGACCTGGAACACACCGAACAGCCGGGCGCCGGAGCCCGGGCCGGCGAAGCGCAGATCCGCGAAGTGGCTGGTGACGCCCGGCACGAAACCCAGCGCGCCGAGCAGCAGCAGGAGAACGGCGAACCCCGAGGCGATCCGGCGTACCGGCGCCCGCCCGTCGGCCGGGTTGCGCCGCGCCCGGGAGTGCGCCATCGAGTTCGTCACGCCGGCCTCCTCGCCACCGCGGGAAGCGCCGGTTTCCCGCGGCCGGCCGGGGCAAACGCCGGCCCGGCCGCGCGGGGCGGCCGGGCCGGTGGACGTGCTCGCGGGGGATCAGGCGGGCTGCAGCGGCTTCGGCACGCCCGCCCGGACCCGGTCGTACAGCTCCACGTACCGCTGTGCCATCCGAGCCGGGGTGAACCGCCGGGACGCCTCCTGCCGGCACTCGGCCGGCTCCAGCCCGGCGGCGGCGAGAACGAGGTCACCCAGCTCCCGCTCGTCGCCGGTGAGCAGACCGGTGCGGCCGTGCTCGACCAGCTCCGGCAGGCAGCCGCGGGAGGTGGCCACCACCGGTGTGCCGAGCGACAGCGACTCGACCACCGCCGTACCGCCCGGCTCCTCCCAGCGCAGCGGGAACAGCGACGCCCGCGCCGAGGCGACCAGGTCGTCGCGTTCCCGCCCGGCCACCGTGCCGACCCAGCGCACCCGGTCGCCGTCGACGTACGGGGCCACCTGGTCGTGGAAGAAACGCACGTCCGGGTTCTGCCGGGCCTCGTCGCCGGCCGCGGCCAGATCCTCCGGCCGGTGGTACGGGCCCACCGGACCGGCCAGCACCAGCCGGAAGCCGGCCTCCTGCGCGAGCCGGGCGCCCAGGTCCTGCCCCTTGCCGGGGTTGATCCGGCCGAGGGTCACCACGTGGTCACCCTTCGCCACCGGCGGGTGCCGGTCCGCGTCCACGGCGAGCGGGGTGGACAGGTGCACGTGCCCCACCGCGTGCGCGCGCAGCGCCTCCGGGGCGCGCGCCAGCTGCGACGCGGACACGCCGTTGACCCGTACCCGGTCGCCGCCGTCGAGGTTGCCGTACAGCTCCGGGTGCTTGGCGAGGTCCCAGTGCAGGGTGTGCAGCACCGGCGGGGCATCAGGGCCCATCGCGGCGAGCGTGGCCAGCCCGACCGCCTCCACGTGGTCGTGCACCAGGTCGATGTCGTCGCGGGCGTGCAGCGCCCGCACCACCCCGGACAGGTGCGCCTGGGAGACGCCGCAGACCTGGTTGTAGGGCCGCTGCAAGGCGTGGAACTGGCCGTCCGGGAAGACCGCGATCCGCTCGTCCACCGGCAGCGTGCTGCTCTCCACCGAGGCGAGCACCACCCGTACGCCCAGGCGGCGCAGCTCCGGCACCAGCGTGGCGATCACGTTCTCGATCCCGCCGTAGCCGGGCGGCGGCACGGACAGCCACGGCCCGGCGTTCATCAGCACGGTGAGCGTCATGCGCTGTCCTCTCTCCGGGGTTCCCCGCTCACGCGGCCGCCACCCGGCGGCGGGGAAGGCGGTTGCGCATCTGCGCCAGCGGCGGGCGTTCCTGCACCGACACGTCGTTCACGACGATCTCGCGGTCGAGGTTGGGCAGCGTCTCCGAGCCGCCCCGGCGGAACTGGGTCAGCAGCGCGGTCGGCGCCACCCCGGGCGCCGCCCACCCGCGCCGTTGCAGCCGCGACCAGGCGGTCAGCATGATCTGCGCGGACATCCGGCCCAGCGCGGCGGTGTCCTGGTGCCGGTGCTTGCGCTCACCCAGGTCGACCTGGGCCAGCGCGTCCAGCCCGACCAGTTCCAGCAGGTCGATCAGCATGGCCGTCTCGACGCCGTACCCGGTGACGAACGGCACCCGCTCCAGCACCTCCCGCCGGCCGGCGTACTCGCCCGCGAGCGGCTGCACGAAACCGGCCAGCTCCGGCCAGAACAGGTTCAGCAGCGGCCGGGCCATCAGCTCCGTCACCCGCCCGCCACCGTCGGGCTCCACACTTGTCGCACCGACCAGCGGCCGGTGGTAGAAGCCCTTCACGAACTCCACGCTCGGGTCCGTCAGCAGCGGCCCGAGCAGCCCGGTCACGAAGTGCGGCCGGAACTCGCGCAGGTCGGCGTCGACGAACGCGACCACGTCCCCCTCGGCCGCGGCCAGCCCGGCCCAGAGCGCGTCGCCCTTGCCGGTCAGCCGGGGCAGCCCGCGCGTCATCGCGTCCTGGCTGACCACCTCGGCGCCGGCCGCGCGCGCCACCTGCGCGGTCCGGTCGGTGGACCGGGAGTCCACCACGATCAGCTCGTCGACCAGCGGCACGCGGTCCATCAGGTGTTCCCGGACGGTCGACACGATCGCGCCGACCGTCGCCTCCTCGTTGCGGGCCGGCAGCACCACGCTGACCCGGCTCGCGCCCTTGGCCCGGACCAGTCGTCGCGCCGGCCAGTCGGCGGCGGTGCTGGTGCGGTACGTGGCCCACGCCTCCACCACAGGTGAGACGGTCGAATCTGATTCCCGCACGGGCACCCCCCATTAGTGGTGGAATCGCGAACCATGGTTTTCCCAATCCCGCATCTGCACTAACCGGATCTTGCCTAACAACCTGATCACCAGGTGCGTACCGGGCGGTTCCGGGCAGATGAACGTTGCGTTGCGCCCCCCGGTGGCGTTTCGCGCGCGGCCGCCGGGGGGAGTGGTGACCGAAGTCTTCCAGTCGTGGCGAGAGGGTTTGTCGGATGCGTACCTGCCGGGTGGGACTAGTCGGAGCCGGCGGGGTGGCGCAACGCCACGCCCGGGTGCTCACGGGCTTCGAGGACGTGGAGCTGCTCGGTGTGACCGACGTCGCGCCGGGCGCGGCGGAGGTGCTCGCCGGCACCTACGGCGGCCGGGTGTTCCGCGACGTGGACGAGCTGCTCGCCGCCGGCCCGGACGCGGTGTACGTCTGCGTGCCGCCGTTCGCCCACGGGCCGGTCGAGGAGGCGGTGGTCGCCGCCGGGGTGCCGATGTTCGTGGAGAAGCCGGTGGCGCTGGACCTGGAGACCGCCGAGCGGGTCGCGGCACTGGTGGAGCAGCGCGGGCTGCTCACCGGCGTCGGGCACCACTGGCGTTACCTGCACGTGGTGGAGGAGGCGCGGCGGCTGCTCGCCGGCCGCCCGGTCCGGATGGTCAACGGCGCCTGGCTGGACAAGGTGCCGCCGGTGGCGTGGTGGGCGCGGCGGGACCGCTCCGGCGGCCCGGTGGTCGAGCAGGCCGCGCACGTGCTGGACCTGGTCCGGCTGCTGGCCGGCGAGGCGGTCGAGGTGACCGCCTACGGCGACGGCAGCCCGCCGCCGGTCGACGGCGCCGACATCGACTCGGTGACCGCCGCCACGCTGCGGTTCGGCTCCGGTGCGGTCGGCACGCTCGCCGCGTCCTGCGTGCTCGGCTGGAAGCACCGGGCCGGCGTGGAGATCCTCGCCGACGGGCTGGCGCTGTGGCTGGCCGAGGACGGCCTGACCGTGCGTGACGCCGACGGCGAGCGGCACGTTCCCGCCGACCCGGACGGCGCGCGGGTCGCCGTCGACCGGGCCTTCGTCGACGCCGTGTGCGGTCTAGGCGACGACGTGCGGGTGCCGTACGCCGAGGCGCTGCGTACCCATCGGCTGGCCCTCGCGGTGGCCGAGTCGGCGCGTACCGGACGGCCGGTGGCGCTGCCGACCGGGCCGGCGGCCCGGCTCACCGCGGCGGTCGCGGACGCGGGGGTGGGCGTCGATGCGTGACCGGGTGGTGGTGGTCGGCGGACCCGGCCGGGTGGAGCTGGCCGAACTGGACGCGCCGGAGCTGCGCGAGGGCACGTTCCGGGTGGAGACGCTCTACAGCGGCGTCTCGGCCGGCACCGAGCTGAGCTTCGTCAAGGGCACCAACCCCTATCTGCACGTCACCTGGGACGCCGCGCTCGGGCTGTTCCGGCCGGGGGAGGCGAGCACGCCGTACCCGGTGACCCGGCTCGGCTACATGCAGGTCGGGCGCGTGGTGGCGAGCCGTACCCCGGCCGTCGCGGTGGGCGAGGTCGGGGCCATGACGTACGGCCACCGCAGCGGCTGGGTGGCCGACCCGCTCACCGAGCGGTTCGTGCCGCTGCCCGACGACCTGGATCCGCTGCTCGGCGTGTACGTCGCGCACATGGGCCCGATCTGCGCCAACGGGCTGCTGCACGCCGCCGCCGACCTGTGCGGCGCCGACGTGCGCACGCTCGGCGACGGCGTACGCGGTCGCCGGGTGGCGGTGGTCGGCGGCGGTGTGGTGGCGCTGCTGACCGCGCTGTTCGCCCGCCGGCACGGCGCCGCCTCGGTGGTCGTGGTCGACCCGACGCCGGCCCGGCGGCAGGTGGCCGAGGCGCTCGGCCTGGACACGCTCGACCCGGACGCGGACGACCCGGCGGTGGTGCTCAAGACGCGGTGGAACCACGCGGCCGGGGACCGGGGCGCCGACGTGGTCTTCCAGTGCCGCGGCCAGGACTGGGCGTTGCAGCTCGCGCTACGCCTGCTGCGCCCCCAGGGCACGGTGATCGACCTGGCGTTCTACCAGGCGGGCGCGGACGCGGTCCGGCTCGGCGAGGAGTTCCACCACAACGGGCTGTCGCTGCGCTGCGCGCAGATCGGCCGGGTGCCGCGCGGTCTGGCCCCCACCTGGGACCGGGAGCGGCTGTCGGCGGAGACGGTGGAGTTGCTGCGCCAGTACGGCGACGTGATCCGCAAGCACCTGATCTCGGCAGTGGTCCCGCTGGACGATGCCCCCACCCTGCTGACCGACCTGGCCGACCGCCGCCGCAGCGAACTCCAGGTGGTCCTCACCCCCTGACGCGCCTCCGCCCCGAACGCGTCGATCATGAGGTTGACGGCGACAAAACGGACACGACATGCCGTCAACCTCATGATCGACGGAAGCGGGCGGGGGAGCGGGTGGGCGGGGGAATGCGGCGCGCGGTGGGCGGGGGTCACAATCGGCTCCGGTTCGCGTACCGTTGCGGCTCATGGGTGTGTCGCAACGGTTGAAGACCAGGTTCCGCCGGTTCCTCCAGCGCCCGGGGACGACAGTCGACCTGGCGCCGCTGGAGAAGCTGCTGCCGGCGATCGAGGCGCGCGAGGCGGACCTGGAGCAGCTCTCCGACGCCGAGCTGACCGAGGCCGCCGGCCAGGCCACGGGGTACGAGGAGATCTGCGCGATCGGCCGCGAGGCGGCCCGGCGCGGGCTCGACCAGCGCCCCTACGACGTGCAGCTGCTCGGCGCGATGGCGCTGCTGTCCGGCAAGGTCGCCGAGATGGCCACCGGTGAGGGCAAGACGCTCACCGCCACTGTCGCCGCGTACGGCCACGTGCGGCTGGGCAACGGCCCGGTGCACGTGCTGACCGTCAACGACTACCTGGCCCGCCGCGACGCCGAGTGGATGACACCCGTCTACGACCTGCTCGGCCTGACCGTCGGCTGGGTCAACGAGGCGTCCACGCCCGACGAGCGGCGCGCCGCGTACGGCTGCGACGTCACCTACGTGTCGGTCAGCGAGGCCGGCTTCGACTTCCTGCGCGACCAGCTCGTCACCGACCTGGCCGACCGGGTGCAGCCGGCGCTGAAGACCGCGATCGTGGACGAGGCCGACTCGATCCTGATCGACGAGGCCCGGGTGCCGATGGTGCTGGCCGGCGCGGTCGGCGGCGAGCAGGATCCGGTGCACGCGGCCGCCGCGCTGGTGCGCGGGCTGCGCAAGGGCAAGCACTACACGATCGCCGAGGACGGCCGTAGCGTCGCCTTCACCTCGGTCGGCCTGGCCACCGTCGAGGCCAAGCTCGGCGGCATCGACCTGTACGACGAGGAGCACGTCGGGCAGCTCTCCGCGGTGAACGTGGCGCTGCACGCGCACGCCCTGCTGCACCGCGACGTGGACTACATCGTCCGGGACGACTCGGTCGAGCTGATCGACGAGATGCGCGGCCGGGTCGCGCAGCGCCGCCGCTGGCCGGACGGCCTACAGGCCGCGGTCGAGGCGAAGGAGGGCCTGGACGCCACCGCCGAGGGTGAGGTGCTGGGCACGATCACCGTGCAGGCGTACATCGCGCTCTACCCGACGGTCTGCGGCATGACCGCGACCGCGGTGCTCGTCGGCGACCAGCTCCGCGAGTTCTTCGGCCTCGAGGTCGCGGTGATCCCGCCGAACACCCCCTGCGTCCGCGAGGACGAGCCGGACCGGATCTACGCCACCCGCGCCGAGAAGGAGGAGGCGCTGGTCGACGAGATCACGCGCTGCCACGAGGCGGGGCGGCCGGTGCTGGTCGGCACGCTCGACGTCAAGGAGTCCGAGGGGCTGGCCGCCGCGCTCAACGCCGCCGGGGTGTCGTGCGTGGTGCTCAACGCCAAGAACGACGACGAGGAGGCCGGCATCATCGCGGAGGCCGGCGCGTACGGCGCGGTGACGGTCTCCACCCAGATGGCCGGCCGGGGCGTCGACATCCGGCTGGGCGGCAGCGACCAGGCCGACCGGGACCGGGTGGCGGAGCTGGGCGGCCTGTACGTGATCGGCAGCGGCCGGCACGACAGCCGCCGGGTCGACGACCAGCTCCGCGGCCGGGCCGGCCGGCAGGGCGACCCGGGCGGGTCGGTCTTCTTCGTCAGCCTGGAGGACGACCTGGTGGTCCGGCACGCCGGCGACACCGTGCCGGCCTCGCCCCGGATGAACGCCGACGGCCTGGTCACCGACCCGCAGGTAGACTACGCGGTGGAGCACGCCCAGCGGGTCGCCGAGGGCGTCAACCACGAGATCCACCGCAACACGTGGCGCTACAGCCAGGTGATCGAGCAGCAGCGCAAGGCCCTCGCCGAGCGCCGGGAGCGGCTGCTGACCAGCGACATCGCCGCGCTGATGCTGCTGGAGCGGGTGCCGGAGAAGGCCGGCGACATGGACGAGGACCTGCTCGCCGACGTGGCCCGCAAGATCGCGCTCTACCACCTGGACCGGCTCTGGGCCGATCACCTGGCCGAGCTGTCCGAGGTACGCGAGGGCGTGCACCTGCGGGCGCTGGGCCGGCTCGACCCGCTCGACGAGTTCCACCGCAGCGCGGTGCCGGCGTTCAACGCGCTGGTGCCCGAGATCGAGACGCGGACCGTGGCCACGTTCGAGGAGACCGAGTTCGACGAGGACTGGGAGCCGGACTCGTCGAAGCTGGTGCGCCCGACCGCCACCTGGACGTACCTGGTGCACGACAACCCGTTCGGCTCGGAGCTGGACCGGCTGATCGCCTCGGTGGGCCGGCGGCTCATCTCCGGGTCGCGCTGACCCGCGTCGAAGGCCCCTTCCGGTGCGACCGGGAGGGGCCTTTTTGCGCGGTTTCGCCCGCGGTCTGCGAGGGTAGTAGGCCGGGGCCCGGCCACAGGAGGGACGGACATGGGACAGGCAACGGTGCCGGACGGGGAGACCGCGTGGACGGACGCGGGGACGGTGGAGGCCCCGGCCCGGTGAACCTCGACACGCGCCAACCCATGATCGACAACCTCGGTGTGCTGGAGACGGCCGCGCTGCTGCGCGAGCTGACCGCCGGCCTGATCGGTGCGGCCGGGTTCGACGAGGCGCTCGACCGCCTGGTCCGGATCGCCCGCGACGCCGTGCCGGGCGTGGACTGCTGCGGTTTCACCGCGCTACGCGCCGGTGAGCCCGCCGGGGTGGCCGCCTCCGACCCGGACCGCGCCGAGCTGGACGACCTGCGGTACGGCCCGGACACGCCGGCGATGACGGCGATCCACCGCCGGGAGATGATCATCGCGGGCGGGTTGTCCGACGAGACGCGCTGGCCTGCCTGGAGCGAGCGGGCCCGCGCGCTGGGCGTGCACGGCGTGATCTCCGCCCCGGTCGACGTGGACGAGCAGGTCATCGGCGCGATCAACCTGTACGCCGAGGCGCCCGACGCGCTCACCCCCCGCCACCAGCTCACCGCGATGCTGCTCGCCGAGCACGCCGGCCTGCTGCTGGCCGCCGCCCGCGACCGCGAGCGGGCCGCCTCCCGGGCCGGCGAGGTCGACGACTCGCTGCTGGCCGAGGGCGTGGTCGGGCAGGCCGTCGGCGTGATCATGACGCAGCGCGGCTGTCCCGCCCCGGAGGCGCTGCGGGTGCTGCGCAGCGCCGCGTCCTCGCTGGACATCCCGCTGCGCGAGGTGGCCGAACGGCTCGTGCTGACCGTCTCCCGGCCCCGGGACAACTGAGCGACAGTCGTTTCACCCCGCGGCGCCTCGGGTAGCACTCTGGACTGGTGAGCTGCGCCGACCTGGGGAGGAAGCGATGCAGAGCCGACTGCGGGTGCAGGGGCATCCCATTCAACCGATGCTTGTCACGTTCCCGTTCGGCCTGTTCGTCTGCGCCGCGGTCTTCGACCTGGCCGACGTGGCCGGCGGTCCGGCGTTCCTCGGCGAGGTGGGCTACTGGACCGCCGTGGCCGCGCTCGTCGCCGCCGGGCTCACCACAGTCGCCGGCCTGGTCGACCTGTGGGACGTCCGCGCCGGGCGGACCAGCCGGACCGTGCTGACGTTCAACCTGGTCAACGCCGTGATGGCGGGGCTGTTCCTGCTGTCCTGCCTGATCCGGGCGAACGCGCCGCAGCGGGGCGCGAACGGTGCCCTGCTCGCCGCCGAACTCGTCGCGCTGGCCGTCGGCGCGGTCGGGGTGGCCCTGGGCGCGCGGCTGATGCAGCAGTTCGACCGGGCCGCCGAGCCGGGCGGCTTCGAGACGTTCGGCGAGGTGCCCGCCGGGTCCACTGTCGAGATCGCCCGCCCGCGCCCGTTCTGACCGCTGCCGAAATGCGTTGCCGCTGCCGCCGCCGGAGCACCGCCACCCGGAGAAGGCGGTCGCCGACGCGCGGGCCGCCGGGCTGACGGTCGTCGACCTGCGCGAGGCCGCGCTGCGTACCGTCTTCCACGACATCGGCGCGGTGGTCTGGTTCCTGCGCAAGGTGGTCTGGACGGTGCCCGGCTTCACGGTGGGCCGCTACACCGACGAGCTGCGCCGCCTGGACGAGCGGATCCGCGCCGAGGGACCGTTCGTCGCGTACGCCCGCCGTTTCCTCATCGAGGCGCGCCGGGGCTGAGCGGGCCGGGCCGGTGGGCGGCGGCGTGGTGCGCGGCCAGCACGTCGGCGCCGAAGTCACCGGCCGGGCGGCGCAGCACCGTGTGCGCGTGGTTGCCGTCGTCGGTGGTGTTGTCGTACTCGATCAGCAGGTCGTCGCCCTGCACCCGGTAGTAGTGCCGCCGGCCCGGCTCGACCGGGCCGGCCCAGGCGAAGTGCAGCTCGCCGCCGTCGAGCCGGTCGGCCTCCCGGGCCGCCAGCTCCGGCGGGAGCCGGTCCAGGTAGAGCGCGACCAGCCGGTCGAGCAGCGCCCGGCCGGTGGGCCGCAGCCGCCCCCGGGGTACGCCGAGCGGGTCGAGCCGTCCCGGCGCGGTGGCCCGGGTGGCGCTGATGATGTCGGCGGGCGCCTCGTCGGCGATGATCGCGGCGGACCGGCCGGCCGGTCCGAGCGCGTCGAGCAGTTCGCGGGCCAGGTCCTCCTCGGGGCCCAGGGGCCGGGAGACCGGGCGGCCGGCGTGCCGGACGGTGGCCGGGTTGGCGCCGAGGAAGACCGGCGCGGGGGAGACCCGGTCGTCGGCGACCGTCATGCTCACCGACAGGTGGTGTCCCTCGAACCGCCAGGCCCAGTCGTCGTCGCGGTCCGGGTCGCCGAAGACGGCCACCCAGTAGTCGCCGCTGTGCCGGCCGCGTCGCCAGTCCTCGGCCCGGTCCAGCACCTCCTCCAGGGCCATCACGGTCATGGCCTGCGCGTACGCGGCAGGGCTGAGCGCGGTGGCGAGCAGCCGGTGGGCGGCCTTGCGGGCGTCGACGTCCAGGCCGGCGAGCGCGACGCCGGGCCGGGGCCGTGGCCGGTACTCCAGCCACCGCCGGGCCGGCTCGTCGTCGAAGGCGTGCCGGGCGGCGTCGCGGGCCGGTTCGTCCAGCGCGGCCAGGAACGCCGCGGCGGCCGTGCGCATCTGCTCGGGTACGGGATCCTCCACTGTCCCTGTATACCGCCCGCCGGTCACGCGCGGCCGAGCAGCGCCAGCATGTCGGGCAACTCGAAGAACCGGGCGGTCTCGACCGCGGACGGGCCGCCGTGGTCCGGGTCGGCGCCGGCGTCGAGCAGTGCGCGGACCGCCGCCTCCTGGCGCCGGAACACCGCCGCGGCGAGCGCGGTCTGCCCCCTGTCGTTCACCCGGGCCGGGTCGGCGCCCCGGGCCAGCAGCGCGGCCACCGTGTCCGGGTGGGCGTGGTACGCGGCGAGGATCAGCAGCGTGTCGCCCTTGGCGTTGGTGAGGTTGACCGGCAGCCCGGCGTCCACGTTGGCCGCCAGCTCCTCGGTGGCGCCGGCCCGCGCCAGGTCGAACATCCGGTGGGCGAAGGCGATGGTCTCGTCGTCGAGTTCGTCGGGCATCCGCCCAGGCTATGGCGTCACGGCCGGACGCGCCTGGTAGCTTGCGCAGCCGGGCACGGGAGGCGCGCACATGGACGATCGGGTGTACGTGGGCAACGCGGCGGTGGACGGCGCGGCCGACGCGGGCTGGCTGCTGGGCCACTTCAAACCGGCCGGGGACGTGCGGCACAGCACCGACGTGGAGGTGAAGTGGGGCGTGCACCCGGCGGGGGAGACCCGGTCCCGGTGGGCCACCGGCGAGCGGCGTACCGCCCTGCTGGTGCTGATCAGCGGCGCGTTCCGGATCGAGTTGCCGGACCGGACGGTGGTGCTGCGCGCGCCCGGTGACTACGTGGTGTGGGGCCGGGGCGTGGACCACTCCTGGTACGCCGAGCGGGAGTCCACGGTGCTCACCGTCCGCTGGCCGTCGGTGCCGGGTTACCGGGTGGGTCCGCCGATCCTGCGCTGAGCCGCGCCCGGCGTCCCAGCATCCGGTATTACCTACTAAACCGATAGGCTTTACCGTCTAAGCTGGGGGAGCACATCCGCTCCGCACCGTGAGGACGCACCGCCGATGACCAGCACCGTTCCCGCCGACCTGCTCGCCGTCGCCGCCCGCTGGGCCGACCCGGACGGCTGGCCGGTGCCGCTGCGGTTCGAGGCGCCCGAGCGCTGGTACGCCCGGCTGGACGCCGGCGACGCGTACGAGGTGTGGGCGCTGAGCTGGCTGCCCGGACAGGGCACCGGCCTGCACGACCACGGCGGCTCGTCCGGCGCGTTCCTGGTCGTGGCCGGCGTGCTCACCGAGGAGACGGTGAGCGGCGGGCGGCTGCGCCCGCACCGGCTCGCCGCGGGAGCCGGCCGGCGCTTCGGCGCCCGGCACGTGCATCAGGTCACCGACCACGGCGACGAGCCCGCCGTCAGCGTGCACGTGTACCGGCCGGCGCTGATCCGGATGACCCGCTACCACCTCGTCGCCGGCCGGCTCCGGGTCGCCGAGGTGGCCCGAGCCGGTGTGGCCTGGTGAGCCGCACCCGCAACCCCGACGAACGGAAGGACGCCACGATGGCGCAGACCCCCACCCGTACCGAGCGCTGTCCGGTCCCGCCGCCCGGCTCGCGGGGCATCGACGAGATCCTCGCCGCCGCCCGGGCCCGCCTGCGCCGCCTCGACCCGGAGCAGGCACACCTGGCGTGCCGGGGCGGAGCGCTGCTCGTAGACATCCGCCCGGCCGCACAACGCGCCGCGCAGGGCACGGTGCCCGGCTCGCTCGTGGTCGAACGCAACGTGCTGGAGTGGCGCTTCGACCCGCGCTGCGCCGCCCGGCTGCCGCAGGCGACCGGCTACGACGTCCCGGTGATCGTGCTCTGCCAGGAGGGCTACACCTCGTCGCTGGCCGCCGCCGCGCTCCACGACATCGGCCTGCACCGGGCCACCGACGTCGCCGGCGGCTTCGCCGCCTGGCAGATCGCCGGCCTGCCCACCCTCGGTCCCACCCCGCCGACCCGACCCTCGTCCGCCGCGCCCCCGGTCACCGCCGGCGGGGCGCTCCGCTGACCGTCCCGCCGCACCCGGCGGGGCGGGGCGATCGCCCGCACAGGAGGCTCCCATGTCCGTCGTCGCCCTCACCACCCGTCCGGCCCGCTCGGGCCGCCCCGACCGGGCCGTGCCGCCCCGGCCGCGTACCGCACCGACGCTCACCATCACGCTCGACCTGGGCGCCGGGCCGCTCACGCCGGGTCTCGCGCGCCTGGTCGACCTGCTCGACGAACTGGCCGCCTCCGGCGAGGGACTGGCCGCCTCCGGGGAGGGGCCGGCCGGCCGTACCGTGCTCGACCTGCGCCGCGCCGACGCCGCCGCCCCGGCGGCGCCCGTCGCCGTGCGCATCCTCACCGGGACCCGGCGGGTCCGGCACGGCGGCGCCGAGATCCCGCTGACCCGCATCGAGTACGACCTGCTGCTGTTCCTCGCCGAACATCCCCGCCGCGTGTTCACCCGCCTGCAACTTCTCGCGAACGTCTGGGGCTACGAGCACGCCGTGGCGCGCACCGTCGACGTGCACGTGCGCCGGCTGCGGGCCAAGTTCGGGCCGGACACGCCGCTGGTGACCACCGTGTACGGCGTGGGCTACCGCCTCGCCGACGACGCCGCCATCGTCGTGGACCGCGACGCCTGACCCCGGCCCGGACGGCACGCGGCGCACCCCGGGATCGGGTGCGCCGCGTTCACGTTCGCCGCTGATCCGCCATTGTGAACCCCCGGGGAGACCCCCCGTACCATGCCGAATCGGTGCTCTGCTGTAATCAACGGGCCTCGCACGCAGAGCGAGCGCACGGCTGCGATGTGTTCGTCAAATGTCACATTCATGCAACGCGGCCGCCCCTTGACCCTCGCAGAGACGCCGGGAAGCATCGATGAAGCGGCGTCCCGGGCCGTGGGGAGATACCCGGACCAGCCCAAGGAGGACCATGTCGGTCAGCCCCGCCTCGTCGCGCGCCGGATGGCATACGTCCCAACCCGCGGTCCCCGGTCGCCCCCCAGGCGGCCAGCGTCGTCCCGCGAACACGGCCGCCGCGCCCATGCTCACCGTCACCCTCACCATCCCCCTGGCCTGCGAGGAGTCGCTCACCCCGGCCGCCCGCCGGCTGCTCGACGCCGCCCGCGAGATGCTCGAACGCGGCGACGCGGTGGTCAGCGCGGGCACGGTCCCGTCCGAGCGCCGGCCCGACACCGTGCCGGCCGGCCGCGCTCCGGCCCGCCCGCTCGCCCCGACCATCCCCACCCTGCACATCCTCGCGTCGTCCCGGTCGGTGCTGCGCGACGGCGAGCCGCTGCCGCTGACCCGCCTGGAGTTCGACCTGCTGCTGCACCTGGTCGCCCACCCGCGCCGGGTGTTCACCCGCCTGCAACTGCTCAACGCGGTCTGGGGGTACGAGCACGCCGGCGTCCGCACCGTCGACGTGCACGTACGCCGGCTGCGCGGCAAGGTCGGCGTGGACGTCCCGCTCGTCACCACCGTCTACGGCGTCGGCTACCGGCTCGCCGACGACGCCCGCGTCACCATCGACCGCACCGGCTGACCGTCCGGGACCACCACCCGCCGATCGGCGCCGGACGGAGCCCCGACCGCCCGGACCGATCATGTGGTGACCCGCCCGCCCGCGCGGCACGATGGTCCGATGCGCGTGCGCCCGATCAGCCCCGACCGGCTCGTCACCGAGCTGGCCGAGCGTCTCGCCCGCACCGGGACGCCCGGCCGGCTGCGGGTCGCCGTGGACGGCCCGCCCGCCGCCGGCCCGGACACGCTCGCCGAGGCACTCGTCGACCCGCTGCGCGCCGCCGGCCGGCCGGTGCTGCACGTCCGCGCCGACGATTTCCTCCGTCCCGCCTCGGTACGCCTGGAACTCGGCCGCACCAACCCCGACGCGTACTACGAGGGCTGGCTCGACGAACCCGGGCTGCGCCGCGAGGTGCTCGACCCGGCCGGCCCGAACGGCTCCGGCCGGCTGCTGCCGTCGCTGTGGGACGCCCGCGCCGACCGGGCCAGCCGCGCCGCGTACGTCGATCTGCCGCCCGGCGGGGTGGTGGTGGTCAGCGGCGCGCTGCTGCTCGGCGGCACGCTGCCGTTCGACCTCACCGTCCACCTCGTGCTCTCCCCGGCGGCGCTCGCGCGGCGCACCGACCCGGCGCTGCGCTGGACCCTGCCCGCGTTCGCCCGATACGCCGGCGAGGTCGACCCGGCGTCCTTCGCCGACGTCGTGGTCCGGGCCGACGACCCGCGCCGCCCGGCGCTCGTCGAGGCCGCCTGACCAGCGGCTACGGACTCACCGGAAACACTCAGGAAACAGCCGGTTTGACCCGCCGAGGGCGGGGGTAATCGCCCGGCTCACAGAGCACGGGTGATCTCGTCGCCCGCGCATCCACAGTCGGACCGGGTCCGGGGCGCTGGCCGCCCCGGTCCGGTATGAGGGTGTAGGAAAGGCAGGCAGCGATGCTCGTCCACGACACGACAGCCACCGGCCGCTCCCAGGCGGAGGTCGACCAGATCCGGCAGTCCCTGCGGTCGCGGTACGACGAGCTGACCGCCGAGTACGAGCACACCATGGCGCAGAGCCAGGTGCTGCGGCTGGTGGAGGTCGGCGACACCGCCGGCGACGACCAGGCCGACAGCGGCACCAAGACCGCCGAGCGGGACACCGCGCAGTCGCTGCTGCGCACCATCCTGGACCGGCGGGCCCAGTTCGAGCACGCGCTGACCCGGCTGGACGAGGGCACCTACGGCTTCTGCGAGGGCTGCACCGCCCCGATCCCGGTGGAACGGCTGGAGATCTTCCCGTCCGCGACCTCCTGCGTGGCCTGCAAGCAGACCCGGGAGCGGCGGGCGGCCTGAACACCGTTCCGGTTGCCGGTCGGTCCTGCAGCGCGGTGAACTCCCACCATGGGTGAGATCAAGGTGGGCACCGCCTCGTGGACCGACCGGACGCTGCTCGACTCCGGCTGGTACCCGGCGAGCGCCGACACCCCGGAGAAACGGCTTTCCTACTACGCCCGGCAGTTCCCGCTGGTCGAGGTGGACGCCACCTACTACTCGCCGCCGGCCGAGCGGACCGCACGGCTGTGGGCCGAACGCACCCCGGCCGGGTTCACGTTCAACGTCAAGGCGTTCAGCCTGCTGACCGGCCACCCCACCCGCGTCTCCGCGCTCTACAAGGACCTGCGCCCGGACACCGACAAGCGCAACGTCTACCCGGACGACCTGCCCGCGCAGGCGTACGAGGAGGTCTGGACCCGGTTCCTGTCCGCCCTCGACCCGCTCGTCGAGGCCGGCAAGCTGGGCGCGCTGCTGTTCCAGTTCCCGCCCTGGTTCACCATCAAGCGCGCGAACAAGCAGTACCTGCTGGAGGTGGCCCGGCGGTGCGCGCCGCTGCGCCCGGTGGTCGAGTTCCGGCACGCCTCCTGGTTCGACGGCGACAACGCCGAGGAGACGCTCGGCTTCCTGCGCGAGCACGACCTGCCGTTCGTCTGCGTGGACATGCCGCAGGGACACAGGTCGTCCGTACCGCCGGTGCTGGCGGCCACCGCCGACCTCGCGGTGGTCCGGTTCCACGGCCACAGCGACAAGTGGACCAGCAAGGACATCCACGAGAAGTTCGGCTACGACTACTCGAAGCGGGAACTGCGCGACTGGGCGCCGAAGCTGCGCGAGCTGGCCGGCCGGGCCGAACGGACGCACGTGCTGATGAACAACTGTTATCGGGACTACGCGCAGCGCAACGCCGCCACACTCGCGGGCCTGCTGGACGCCTGAGCGTCTCACCCGGTCCGGGTGAGGCCCGCTCACCCACCCCCGCCGCAGCATGGACGGTGGGCGCCGGCTCGGGCGCCGCGACGAGGAGGTGGGTCATGACGGTACGGGTGGTGGCGGATCGGCGCCGCGGTGGCGTACTGCACGTGGTCGGCAGCTCCGAGGCGCCACGGCGGGCCGAACGGCCCGGCCGGTTCAGTCCGACCCGGTTGTGGCGGGGCCCCAGCGGTCCGCCGCGCCGCGCCGACGACCGACGCTGGGAGACCGAAGTACGGGGGTGAGCCCGATGGCCGAACAGCTGTTGTCCGCGTTCGAGTCCTCGCTGGACAAGACGAACGTGATCCTCAAGGAGATCGAGTCCGCGTACGGCTGGCCGAAGGAACAGCGCAACCAGTCCTACGCCGCGCTGCGTACCGTGCTGCACCTGCTGCGGGACCGGCTGCCGGTGCAGGAGAGCGCCGAGTTCGCCCAGCAGCTGCCGGTGCTGGTGCGCGGGATCTACTTCGACGGCTGGCAGCCGGAGAACGTGCCGATCAAGCTCAACCGCGACGACTTCCTGTACGAGGTGCGCCAGGGCTTCCCGTACGACGTCGAGGGCGGCGCGCAGCGGGTGGTGCAGGTCGTGCTGGACACGCTGCGGCGGCACGTCACCCAGGGCGAGTGGGAGGACGTGAAGGCCACCATGCCGGGTGACCTGCGTCAGATGATTCCCTGATCCGGCACCGGACCGGCCCGTCCCGCCCCCTCGGCGGGGCGGGCCGCCGGCGTGCCGGCCAGGAACATCGCCGTGCCCTACTGAAGGTTGATCGGGAAGACCTCGAACGTGGCGCCGAACCGTGCGCCGAGCCGGCTGCCGGCCGGCCGGGCCATGCCCTCCAGGAACTCCTCGGCGTCGAAACCGCCGTCGCCGAGCCCGCTCAGGTACGCCCCGTGCGCCCGCAGCGACGCCACACCCCTGTCGAACGTGTCGGTCACGTCCACCCCGTGCCGGGCCACCGGCGACCCGGCCGCCCACACCTCGCGGACCCGCGACCACGGTTGCGTGCCGCCGGTGAGCTGTTCCGGGAAGAGCCACCGGTTGCCGGCGTCGCGGACCGCGTCCAGCGTGGCCCGGCCGCAGGCGATGTGGTCGGCCTGGTTCAGCGCGTACGCCCCGTCCCACGTCTCCCGGAAGTTGTTCGTCAGCACCACGTCCGGCCGGTGCCGGCGCACCACGGCGGCGATGGCCCGGCGCAGCGGCACGCCGTACTCCAGCAGCCCGTCGGGCAGGCCGAGGAACTCGACCTCCGACACCCCGACCACGGCGGCGGAGGCCCGCTGCTCCTCCTCGCGCACCACCCGGGCGCGTTCCGGCGTCATCCCGTCGATGCCCGCCTCGCCGCTGGTGAGCAGGCAGTACACGACCTCCTTGCCCTGCCCGGTCCAGCGCGCCACCGCGGCGGCGGCGCCGAACTCCAGGTCGTCGGGGTGGGCCACCACTGCCAGCGCCCGCTGCCAGTCCTCGGTCAGCGGGGTGAGCGGCTCCGGCTGCGTCACGTGCGTCTCCTCGCGTCGTCCTCCCGCCATCCTGGCATCCGCCCGGTCCTGCCGCTTGCCCCGCGAACCGTCCGTACGGCGGCGTCCGGGCGTCTACGGTGTGGTTAGAGAAGATCGGGCGTGGGGTACCACCCGCTGCACACGGACCCCGGCACCACGCGGGGCGGCACACCGAGGGAGCACCCATGGCATTGAACGACGACGACATCCAGAGCAGCGGCGGCAGCGGCCTGGAGGGCCCGGCCGACGGCGGTGCCACCCCGGGTCAGCACGACGGTGGCGCGGACGGCGGCGCGGAGGGTCCGGCCGACGGCGGCGCGACTCCGGGTCAGCACGACGGTGGCGCGGACGGCGGCGCGGAGGGCCCCGCTGACGGCGGCGCGACTCCGGGTCAGCACGACGGTGGCGCGGACGGCGGCGCGGAGGGTCCGGCCGACGGCGGCGCGACTCCGGGTCAGCACGACGGCGGCGCCGACGGCAGCGCCTGACACATGAGCACCACGCACGTCGACCCGCCGGGTGGCCACGGCCGCCCGGCGGTTCCGTTCTCCGCGACCGAGGCGCTGGCCCGGTGCGTGGCGGTGGAGCCGGCCAAGTTCGCCGCCGACCACTGGGGGCGCAGCCCGCTGCTGTCCCGCGCCGCCGAGCTGCCGAACGCCGACGGCTTCACCGACCTGCTCAGCCCCGACGACGCCGACGAACTGCTCAGCCGCCGCGGTCTGCGTACCCCGTTCCTGCGGGTGGCGAAGGACGGCCAGCTCGTGCCGGCGGCGCGGTTCACCGGCGGCGGTGGCGCGGGCGCCGAGATCGGCGACCAGGTCCTCGACGAGAAGGTGCTGGCGCTGTACGCCGACGGCGCGACGCTGGTGCTGCAGGGCCTGCACCGCACCTGGCCGGCGATCGTCGACTTCGCCCGCGACCTGGGCACCGCGCTGGCCCAGCCGTTGCAGGTGAACGCCTACCTGACGCCGGCCGGCAGCCAGGGCTTCGCCACCCACTACGACACCCACGACGTGTTCGTGCTCCAGGTGGACGGACGCAAGCACTGGCGGATCCACCCGCCGGTGCTGGCCGACCCGCTGGAACGTCAGCCGTGGGGCGGCCGGGCCGACGAGGTCTCCGCGACCGCCGAGGGCCGCCCCGAACTGGACGTGGTGCTGGAGCCGGGCGACGCGCTCTACCTGCCGCGCGGCTGGCTGCACAGCGCCCAGGCGCAGGAGTCCAGCTCGCTGCACCTGACGGTGGGCATCCGGGCGCTGACCCGGTACGCGGTGGTCGAGGAGCTGCTCGCGCTCGCCGCCGAGGACGCGCGGCTGCGCGCGAGCCTGCCGTTCGGTCTCGACCTGGCCGACCCGGACGCGATCGAGCCGGAGCTGACCGAGACCGTCGAGGCGCTGCGCGACTGGCTGCTGCGGGCCGACCCGGCGGCGGTGGCCGGCCGGCTGCGTGCCCGGGTGTGGCCGGCTGCCCGCCCGGCACCGATCCGGCCGCTGGCCCAGGCACAGGCGCTGGCCCGGCTCACAGCGGCCAGTGAGGTGGCGGTACGCGGCGGCCTGCGCTGGCAGCTCACCCCGGCCGCCGACGGACGGGTCACGCTGCGCGTGCCGGACCGCACGCTCACCCTGCCCGGCACCTGCGAGGCCGCGCTGCGCGCCCTGCTCACCGGCGAGGTGACCCGAGTCGGTGACCTGCCCGGCCTCGACGACGACGCCGACCGCCTGACGCTGACCCGCCGCCTGCTCAAGGAGGCGGTCCTGGTCCCCGCCTGACCCCGGCGATCATGAGGTTGACCGGCGGCGCGACGGCGTGTCGCGCCGCCGACCTCATGATCGACGGCGGGAGAGCCGGCGCGCCGGGCGGCGGTCAGCGGGTGTACGTCACCGTCAGCAGGAGCAGCGTCGTGACCAGGCCGGATGCGGCCACCAGGATCATCGGGCGCGGAGTCAGCACCGCGTGGCGGCGGTCGGCCAGCAGCCGCGCCGGCGCCAGCCCGATCACCGGGCCGAGCAGCGTCACCACCAGCGCCAGCACCGGCAGGCCCACCGCCAGGTCGCCGCTGGAACCGGCCGCGAGGGCCCGTGCACCCACCCCCAGCACGTACGCCACCAGCGCCCCGCCGATGCCGCATGCGACGAGCAGCGGGTTCACCGAACCGGGCAGCTCGCCGGGTGTCCCGGTGCGGTCCAGCAGCTCCCGGACCGCCCGCAGCAGCGGCACCGGGTCACCGGCGGCACCGCGTACCGGGCCGGGCGGGTCACCCAGCCGCCGCGCGCTCCCACCGAGCCGGGCCCGCAACTGCGTCCACAGGTGACTGACCTCGCCGTCGACACGCTCCACCAGCAGGGACGCCTCGGCCACCTCCGTCTCGGCCTGCCGCACCTGCTCGGCGGCCTCCGCGACCGCCCGGTCGGCGGCGGCCACCTGCTGGTCGTACCAGGTGTGCGCCTCGGCCCGTTGGGCGGCCACCCGGGCGGTCAGCTCGGCGAGCCGGCGGATCTGCGCGCTGTACGTCTCACTGGCAACCGGTTCGTTCATCGGGAGGGACCATAAGGGATGATCACCTGTCCGGTGCGGTGCACCGCCCGGTCGAAGTAGAGACCGCGCCACGGCCGGGGATACCAGTCCGGCCCGCCGCTGCCCGGATACAGCGAGGAGCCCAGCTCGCCGCCCTGCACGTCCAGCGCCACCCAGGCGCCGATCTGATCCGTGCGCGCGCCCGCGCCGCCCAGGTCCACACGCATCCGGGCCACGCCACGCCACCACGCCAGCACGTGCGTACGCCGTTCCGGCCCGTCGTGCAGGATCCGGCGCAACTGCTCCAGCCCGGTGCGCGTACCGGCCTTGCCGGCGAGCGCCGCGGCGGCCGCGTCCACGGCGTACAGCAGCAGGAAGTGCGGGGTACGCGCCGCACCGGGCGCGCCGAGTCCGTCACCTGCCTCGGCCATCAGTTCCGGCACCGTCTCCTCGTCGTACCAGGAGGCGTCGCCTTCCAGGTCCTCGTACAGGGCGCGGGCGGCCGGGTCGGCGTCCGGGTCCAGGCAGGCGATGGAGAACCGGGCGGTGCCGGGCCGGTACTGCCGGGCCAGCGACCGGGCGGCGGCGTCGAGCACCGCACACGCCTCGTCGACCCGGGTGCCCAGCACCGCCAGGTTGCGGCCCGGCGCGCGGGGCAGCCGCAGCGCCGCCGAGCGGGACTGCACGTCGATGATCTCGCCGAGCAGCGCCACCGGGCTGCGCGGCACGCCCTGCTCCGGCGCGGTGAGTGCGCGGAAGTCCGGCGCGTCGGCCAGCTTCGGGATCGCGTCGCCGTCGAACAGCCGGGCCGGCGCGGCGTCCTGCGGGCGCATCCGCCACAGCCGGTGCTGAAGCTCGCTCCACGTCTCCCAGTCGCTGGCCGACGGGATCCGGGCCACCTCGTTCCCCTCGGCCAGGCCCGACTCGGCGTTGACGACCGCGTGGTGGCGCGGCAGCGACTGCGCCGCGTCGTTGCGCTCGGCCAGGATGCGCAGCGCCTTCGGCAGCGCGATCCGCAGCGTGAACTGGGCGACCAGCGCCGGCCGCCCCCACAGCGCCTCGATGCCGCGCACGTCCTGCGAGGCGAGCACCAGGTGGATGCCCTGCGACCGGCCCCGCCGGGCCAGGTCCTCCAGCAGGTCGGCGGCCTCCCGGGCGACCACGTCCCGCCCGGCCAGCAGCGCCTGGAACTCGTCGACCACCGCCACGATGCGCGGCCAGTGCCCGTCCGGGTCCACCGCGCGCAGCTCGGCCAGCTTGGTGACCTCGTGCTTCTTCGCCGCGTCGGCGCGCCGGCGCAGCTCCTCGGCGAGGAAGCGCAGCAGCGCCAGCCCGAACTCCCGGTCGGTGTTGACGTTGATGCCGACCAGCCGCATGTGCGGCAGCCAGCTCGGGTCGCGCCGGCCCTGCGCGAACCGGGCGAAGGACACGCCCTCCTTGAAGTCCAGCAGATAGAACTCCAGCTCGGCGGGGGAGTAGCGGGCGGCGAGCGCGCCGATCCAGGCGAAGATCAGGTTCGTCTTGCCGGTGCCGGACGGGCCGCCGATCAGCGCGTGCGGCGGGTAGTCGCCGAGCGTGAGCAGCACCTGCCGCCCGTGCGGGCCCTCGCCGATCGGCGCGCTGAGGCCGTGCGCGGAGTCCTCCCGCCAGTACTCGTCCGGCGGCGGGAGCAGGTCGGTGAAGGGCGTCGGCGGCGGGCCGGCGGCCACCCGGGACGCGACGGTGCGGCAGGTCTCGGTGACCAGGGCGGGCGGCGGCGGCGCGTCCAGCACCACCGGCAGTCCGGCCACCCGGGCGTCGTCCGGCTCCACGGTGATCCGGGTGACTGTCGGGTCGTCCGGCAGCTCGATGCCGCGGACCACCAGGTGCACGCCGCAGGCCGCGCCGGTCCGTACCACCCGGTCGAGCTGGCCGCGTTCGTGCCGGGACAGCTCGTCGCCGCCGAGCAGCACCGCCACCCGCCACGGCTCCGGGCGGCGTCCGGTGGCGGCGGCCAGCTCGCGCAGCGAGCCGTACTCACCGGCGAGCACCGTGGCGTTGATCCGGCGGATCTGCTCCACCAGGTCGTCCAGCAGCCGGCCCAACCCGCCCGGCCCGACGAACGTGAGCAGCCCGGCCGTGCCCAGCGGCGCGAACCCGGCCAGCCCGCCGCCCAGGTGCTCCGGGTCGTACCCGTAGAGCCGCACCGCGCCCGGGTCGGCCCGCCCGACCGAGCGCAGCAGCAGCGCCGGCACCACGGCGGCCAGCCCGTCCCGGTCACGGCCGGCCAGGTGCGCGTGCCCGGCGTCGAGCAGCGGGACGAGCGCGGGCACCGGTTCGGCACCGTCGAGGCGTACCGTGCCGACGCGCAACGCACCAGGCGGCTCGGACCGGCCGGCGGGCGTGGCCCGCCAGCGGTCCCACGGCGCGGACGCCGCGCCGGGCGCCTCCCGCTGCGCCGCGGCGGCGGCCCGCCGGGCCAGCTCGGCGAGGCGGGCGGTGTGCCGGGCGTCGATCTCGGCCAGGCGCCGGTCGCGGGCGGCACCCACCCGGGCGGGCACCGCCGCGGCGGCCCGGCGGGTACGGGCCAGCCGGTCCCGCCCGGCGGCCAGGTCGGCCTCGGCGGCGGCGAGCCGGGTACGGGTGGTGCCGAGGGCCTCGGAGAGCATCCCCCGGACCCGCGTCACCAGTCGAGCGCGGACGTCAGCCACGGGACGGCTCCCGATCGTCGGTGTCCTTGGGCAGGTCCCGGCCGAGCCGGTCGAGCAGCACGCCGGTGAGCACACCGGCGGTGACCGCCGGGTCGGCCGCGTGCGGCTGCTCCGCGTCGTCGTCGCGGCGCGGCGGGGGCATCCGGCACACCCGGGTCAGCAGCGTGTCGAGCACCGGCCGCGGCAGCCCGGGCAGCAGGTCGCGGACCCGGGAGTCCAGCGCGCCGCGCAGCCGGGGCAGATCGTCCGCGCGGGGCGGATGGCCGAGCAGCTCACCGGCCAGCTCGCGCAGCAGCGGCGGGGTGATCGCGGCCAGCCCCAGCCCCACGTCGGCGTGCGCCCGGCGCAGCTCGCGGTGCAGCCGGTCCCGGTCGCCGGAGCGGACCCCGGCGGCCACCCGGCGCAGCAGCTCGTGGGAGTCCACGACGCGCTCGTCCGGCTCGTCCGGCGCGCCCTCCCGGCCGCCGGTCAGCTCCGCCACCCGCACCGCCCACCAGCGCCGTACCGCCGGTTGCTCGCCCGGCTCGGCGGCCGGGCCGGGTGCGGGCGGCTCCTCGCCGCGCGGCGTGTCGTGCTTCGGCGGCCGCTCGCCCGGCGGTGCCGGCCGTGCGCCGTCGGGGGCCAGCCCGATCGCGGCCAGGTACGCGGTGAGCTGCTCCTGCGCCACGCGCAGCGCGTAGCCGGCCGTCTCGGCGTGCTCGGTGGCCGAGGACAGCTCCGGCACCCCCATCGGGTCGGACGACTCCTGGCGTACCCAGCGCAGCCGCTCCTGCGCCTGGCCGAGCTTCTCCAGCGCGGCGGCGAGCTGCGCCAGCGGCAGTTCCTCGGCGGCGGCGCGCACCTGCGCGCCGATGTCCTCGACGATGGACACGGCCGGGCCTCAGAGCGTCGCGACGTAGAGCTGTGCCTGTTCGACCGCGACCAGTGTCGCGGCCAGACACTCCTCCAGCTCCTGGCCGGCCTGTGTCAGCGAGGCCTGCGCCGCCTCGACCGTCTCGTGGCCGCTGCCCTCCAGCGCGCCGGCCAGGGTCTGCTGCGCCTCGGCCAGCTTCTCGCCGGCCGCCTGCACCGCTGTCTGGCCGTCACCGATCTGCTGGAGAGCGACATCGATGGCGGCCTTCAGCTCGGCGACGCTCGCCACGGGGACCTCCTGGGGGCAAAGAGATCTCCATTACAACCCATCGGAACGGGTGGACGAACATCCACCCTCGCGTGGTTGCGGCCCTCGTGTCCGGTTCCCGCGTTGACGTGCGCGAAGACCCCGGCCGGCGGTCCTGCCGACGGACACCGCGGTCCCGCTCGCGGGACCGGCGGCTAGCGGCCGAGCCAGCGCGGGCCGCGTACCTCCGCGCCGAGCGCGGTGACCCGCTCGCGCAGTTCGCGGTCGGCGGTGACCACCACCCGCCGCCGCTCCGGCGCGGCGGCGACCAGATCGACCACCGTGTCGTCGCCGGAGCCGGGCGCGGAGACCACGTCCACGCCGGGCGCGGGCGGCACGTGCCGGGCGGCGCCCTCCACCACCAGCACCACCTGCACCGGTGGCGGCAGCTCCGGCGGGACGCCCGCGTCCCCGAGGGGCGCCAGCGCGTCGCGCAGACGGGCCGCCGCGCCGGCCCGGTCCCGCCACCAGCCGTCCGGGCGCGAGCCCACCACGTTCGCGCCGTCCACGACCAGCAGCGGTCTGCTCTCCATGCCCCCAGCCTGCCATCCGGTCGCGTTTGTCACGCCGACCGCCGGGTAGCCACCGCCGACCGTGCCGCGCGTGCCGGGTGCCGGTCGTGCCGACTGACTGCGGAGGACGAGATGATGGGACCGGGTGACTTCGGCAACGACCCCTGGGACGAGTTCCTGGCCCGATACTTCGGCCGGGGCGAGGGGGGACGCCGGCCGGCGCACCGGGTCGACATCACCCGCCTGATGACCGCCGACGCCCGGGAGATGCTCGCCGACGCGGCCCGCCGCGCCGCCCAGAAGCACAGCAACGACCTGGACACCGACCATCTGCTCTGGGCGGCGTTGCAGCGTGAGCCGTTGCGCGACCTGGTCCGCCGGGCCGGCGCCGACCCGGACGCGCTGCTGGGCGCGCTGGGCGGGCGCGGCGAGGGCGCGCCGCGCGGCGAGGTGCCGCCGAACCTGTCGCTCACCCCGGCGGCGAAGCGGGCGCTGCTCGACGCGCACCAGTTGTCCCGCGCGATGGGCGCCAACTACATCGGTCCCGAGCACATCCTGATGGCGCTGCCGCTGAATCCCGAGTCGCCGGCCGGCCGGATGCTCGCCGCGGGCCGGATCCAGCCCGAGTCGTTGCAGGCGGCCAGCGCCGAGCGCGGCGCGACGAACGCACCGCGACCGGACCGCGGCACCCCGACCCTCGACCAGTACGGCCAGGACCTCACCGAGCTGGCCCGGATGGACCAGATCGACCCGGTGATCGGCCGGGCCGACGAGATCGAGCAGGCAGTGGAGATCCTGTCCCGGCGGACCAAGAACAACCCGGTGCTCATCGGCGAGGCCGGTGTCGGCAAGACCGCGATCGTGGAGGGCCTGGCGGAGCGGATCTGCGACGGGGACGTGCCGCAGACGCTGATCGGCAAGCGGGTGATCCAGCTCGACCTGTCCGGCCTGGTCGCCGGCACCCGCTACCGGGGCGACTTCGAGGAACGCCTGAAGAAGGTGATCGACGAGATCCGCGCCCACCGCGAGGAGCTGATCGTCTTCCTCGACGAGATCCACACGCTGGTCGGCGCGGGCGGCGCCGGCAGCGAGGGCGGGATGGACGCGTCGAACATGCTCAAGCCGGCCCTGGCGCGCGGCGAGCTGCGGGTGATCGGCGCGACCACGCTGGACGAGTACCGGCGCAGCATCGAGAAGGACGCCGCGCTGGCCCGCCGGTTCCAGCCGGTGCTGGTGCCCGAGCCGAGCGTGGAGGACACCATCGCGATCCTGCGCGGCCTGCGCGACAGGTACGAGGCGCACCACCAGGTCCGGTTCACCGACGAGGCGCTGATCGCCGCCGGTGAGCTGTCCGACCGGTACGTCACCGACCGGTTCCTGCCGGACAAGGCGATCGACCTGATCGACCAGGCCGGCGCGCGGGTACGGCTGCGCACCCGTACCCCGGCCGAGGACGTGCGCGAGTTGGAGCAGCAGCTCGACGAGACGCGCCGGGACAAGGAGCAGGCGGTCGCCGACGAGCAGTACGAGCGGGCCTCCGCGCTGCGCGACCGGCTCGCCGAACTGGAGGACCAGGTCCGCCGCGCCCGCGGCGACGAGGGCCCCAACCACGTGCCCGAGGTGGGCCCGACGGAGATCGCCGAGGTGGTCTCCCGGGCCACCGGCATCCCGGTCACCCAGCTCACCGAGGAGGAACGCGACCGGCTGCTGCGCCTGGAGGGGCACCTGCACGAGAAGATCATCGGCCAGGACGACGCGGTCAGCGCCGTCTCCGAGGCGGTGCGCCGCTCCCGTACCGGCCTGGCCGACCCGGACCGGCCGATGGGCAGCTTCCTGTTCCTCGGCCCGACCGGCGTCGGCAAGACCGAGCTGGCCCGCGCGCTGGCCGAGGCGCTGTTCGGCGAGGCGGACCGGATGGTCCGAGTGGACATGAGCGAGTTCCAGGAACGGCACACGGTCAGCCGGCTGGTCGGCGCCCCGCCCGGGTACGTCGGCTACGAGGAGGCCGGCCAGCTCACCGAGGCGGTGCGGCGCCGCCCGTACGCGGTGGTGCTGCTGGACGAGATCGAGAAGGCGCACCCGGACGTGTTCAACATCCTGCTCCAGGTGCTCGACGACGGGCGGCTCACCGACAGCCAGGGCCGGACCGTGAACTTCAAGAACACCGTCCTGATCATGACCAGCAACCTCGGCTCGGAGCTGATCACCGGCACCCAGCGCACCGTCGGCTTCGCCACCGGCGCGCCCGGCGAGCAGGAGAGCGACGAGCTGCGGGAACGGCTGATGCGCCGGCTCCAGGAGAACTTCCGCCCGGAGTTCCTCAACCGCATCGACGAGGTGATCATCTTCCAGCGGCTGGAGGCCGAGCAGCTGCGCCAGATCACCGGGCTGCTGCTGGAGGAGACCCGCCGCCGCATGCACGCCCAGGACATCCAGGTCGACTTCAGCACCGCCGGCGTCGACTGGCTCGCCGAGCACGGCTACCAGCCCGAGTTCGGGGCCCGCCCGCTGCGCCGGGTGATCCAGCGCGAGGTCGACAACCGGCTGTCCCGGATGCTGCTCGAGAACGAGATCTCGCCCGGGCAGAAGGTCACCGTCGACACCCGCGACGACCAGCTCGTCTTCGACGTCACCGCCGGTGAGCGGGGCTACACGCCGGCCACCACGTCCCATCCCCGATGACCGGCCGGGGCCCGTCCCGGCCGGGCCGGGACGGGCCGCCACCGAAGGACCGGAGGGCGGACATGACCGAACCCGAGGAGATCCCCGACGACGACATCGGGGCCGGTGAGCCGATCGAGGCGACCCCGACGGCGAACCCGTCCCGGGTGCGGGTGCCGCCGGAGGGCCTGAAGCAGCACACACCCAACGAGGGCGAGCCGGCATCCGGGCCGCCGCCGGGAGAGGAGGCGTGATGGTACGCGAGGCGCGACTCGACCCCGAGGTCGAGGTGATCTGGGACGACTTCCACGCCGAGGTGAACGTGTCCTCCGAGACGCTGCGGCAGTGGCTGCTGACCCGCGGGTCGGGGGAGGAGGCGTTCGGTCCGGGCCCGGACCTGGACCTGCCCGAGCCGGGCCGGCAGATCCTCGCCGTGCTGCGCAAGCGCAAGGTGGACCTCACGCCGGAGGACATCGAGGTGATGCGGGAGGCGATCACCCGGATCCGGGAGCTGACCGCGCAGCGGCCACGCCGGGGCAACGCCGACGACGAGTGGCGCCACGCCCTGCTCGACCTCGGTCACGACGTACTCGTCGAACGCTGAGCCGGCACGGCGGCGCCCGGGCGGACCACCCGCCCGGGCGCCGGCTGCTACTCCGACTCCAGGCTGGGCAGCCGCAGCCCGGCCGCGTCCGCCGCGGCCTGCCGGTCGGCGCGGGCGCGTTCCTCGCGGCTGAGCAGGTTGGCGTACTCGGTCACGTCGGCCGGCCCCGGCACCTCCGGCAACCGGCGCAGGAACGCCTCCACCTCGGCTGCGGCGGTGGTGTGCGCGGTGGCCGCCTGGCGCAGCAGCTCCCGCTGGTCGGCGGCCGGATACAGATCAGTCATGTCGCCGGTGTTACCCGGGTTCAGGCGATTCGCACCCCACCCGAGCCGTTGGGCTGCACGCCGAACTCCGGATGCGCCAGCAGCCAGCCCAGGTACTCCGGATGGTTCGCCAGCGCGTCGGTGTACGCCGCGACCGCCGCCGCCAGCACCGGCTCGGCCACCGCCGCGGCCGGCACGTCCGGATGCCAGCCCAGCAGCAGCCGCCAGCGCAGCGGCGTACCGGCGAGCCGGCGGGTCACCAGACCGGCCACCGGACGGAACGTGGCCTGGCACAACGCCACCGCCTCGCCCGCGTCCACCAGGTCCAGCGCGGCCCGCACGTCCGCCTCGTACACCTTCTTCGGGGTGAAGCCGGAGCGGGCGCAGGCGGCGGCGAAGCAGTCGCCGAAGCAACCGTCGCCCGGCGCGGCCACCCACCGCTCACGCCGCAGGTCGACCAGGTCGACGTCGGCGCGGCCGGCCAGCGGGTGGGTCTGCGGCAGCAGCACGCAGACCGGCTCCACCGCCACCTCCCGCCAGCTCAGCCCGAACCCGGCCGACGGCGTCGAGTCACCGCACACGCCGGTCAGCGCGAAGTCGAGCCGGCCGCCGGCCACCATCTGCGCCAGCTCGTCCACCGACCAGGAGCCGTACGTGGTGATCTGCGCGTCCGGCCGCTCGGCGGCGAGCCGGTGCACCAGCCGCCCCAGGATCGGGCTGTTCACCCCGCCGAAGCGGTACCGGCGCAGCGGATCGCCCGCGCCGGCCATCCGGGCCGCCTCGTCCCGCAGGCCCTTCATCGCCGGCAGCAGCACCCGGGCCCGGTCCAGCACCAGTTCGCCCAGCGCGGTGGGGCGGGCGCCGCGGCGGTCCCGTTCGAACAACGGCCCGCCCAGCGCCCGTTCGATCCGCTGAAGCTGGGCGGTCAGCGCCGGCTGGGCCAGGCCGAGCGCCGAGGCGGCCTTGGTCACGCTCCCCGTCTCCGCGATCGCGCAGACCACACGCAGGTGTCGCAGCTCCAGATCCATACCGTGACGGTAGGACCACGAACCGATACACGGAAGGGGCGATCGGCTCACCCCTGGCGGTGGTGCTCCAGGTCGCTCAGCCGGGTACGCCGTCCGGAGACCGCGTCGCGCACCTTGTCCAGCACGCCGACGGCCGGTTCGACGATCTTGTTCCAGGGCGGGGTGGCGGGCGTGCCGGGGTGCGGCCGGGTCGGCGCCGCCTCCTCCGCGATCTCCCACCGGTTGCCCAGCCGGATCAGCTCGGCGTCGCTGGCCACCTCGCGCAGCGGCGTGACCAGCGCGGCGACGCGACTGACGTGCCGGCGTAGCCGCTCGGCCACGTCCGCGACCGCCGGGTCGTCGGCGCCGGACAGTTCCTTGAGCGCGGTCAGCAGCCCGGCGTCGGCCTCGATCTCCCGCTCGACCAGCTCCGCCGCGTCCGGCATGGCGGCGCGGGCCGCCGGGAACAGGTACTGCTCCTCGGCGGACAGGTGGCGGGACACCGCGGCGGTCAGCACGTCGAGCACCTCACGCCGGCCGGTGGCGTCCAGCGCCGGGTCGGTGACCCGGTCGGCCAGCCCCAGCAGCGCCCGGTGCTCGGTGTCCACGAGGTCGGCGACGCTGCGCCCACCCGGCCGGTACGCGTCGTCGGCGGCCGGCGGCAACGGCGGCAGGGGGACGGTCATGGTGCCCTCCTCGTGACGGCCGGAGTCGATGTCCGGGCGGTCCGGCGGTACCCGGCCGGGCGTGCCGCGAAACCGCCGCCGGGCAACCGGCGGCCCGCGACCACCTCACCTGCTGGTATAAGGAAGCGATGACGAGCGACGCCGCCCCCGCCCGACCCGACGCCACCGACGAGGTCGTCGACCTCTGCCGCGACCTGCTGCGCATCGACACCACGAACACCGGCGACAACGACACCAGCGCGGGGGAGCGGCGCGCCGCCGAGTACGTCGCGGAGAAGCTCGCCGAGGCCGGCGTCGACGCCGAGATCCACGAATCCGCGCCCGGCCGCGCCAACCTGGTCGCCCGGATCCCCGGCACCGAGCCCGGCCGCGACGCGCTGCTGGTGCACGGCCACCTCGACGTGGTGCCCGCCGACCCGGACGAGTGGTCGGTGCACCCGTTCTCCGGCGAGATCCGCGACGGCTACCTGTGGGGCCGCGGCGCGATCGACATGAAGGACTTCGACGCGATGGTGCTCGCCGTGGTCCGCGACTGGCAGCGCACCGGCGTCCGCCCCCGGCGCGACATCGTGCTCGCGTTCACCGCCGACGAGGAAGCCGGCAGCGACTACGGCGCGCACTTCCTCACCCAGCGGCACCGCGGCCTGTTCGACGGCTGCACCGAGGCGATCGGTGAGGTCGGCGGGTTCTCCTACTCCGTCGACGAGCAGCGCCGCCTCTACCTGATCGAGACCGCCGAGAAGGGCATCGACTGGCTGCGCCTGCACGCCAAGGGCCGGCCCGGCCACGGCTCGATGGTGCACGACGACAACGCGGTCACCGCGCTCGCCGAGGCGGTCGCCCGGATCGGCCGGCACCGCTTCCCGGTGGTGATGACCGACACCGTACGGGCGTTCCTGGCCGAGGTCTCCGACGTGCTCGGCATCGAGATCGACCCGGACGATCCGGAGACCGCGATCGCCAAGCTCGGCCCGATCGCCAACATCATCGGCGCGACCGTCCGCAACACCGCCAACCCGACCCGCCTGGCCGCCGGCTACAAGGACAACGTCATCCCCGGCCGCGCCACCGCCACCATCGACTGCCGCAGCCTGCCCGGGCAGAGCGAGGAACTGGAACGGCAGCTGCGCGAGCTGGTCGGCCCGGACATCGCCATCGAGTACGTCCAGCGCCAGCCGGCCCTGGAGACCACGTTCGACGGTGACCTGGTGGCGCACATGTCGGAGGCGCTGCGCGCCGAGGACCCGGGCGCGCACCCGGTGCCGTACATGCTCTCCGGCGGCACCGACGCCAAGGCGTTCTCCCAGCTCGGCATCCGCTGCTTCGGCTTCGCGCCGCTGCGGCTGCCCGCCGACCTCAATTTCTCCGGCCTGTTCCACGGCATCGACGAGCGGGTTCCGCTGGACGGACTACAGTTCGGCGTGCGGGTTCTGGACCGCTTCCTCCGTACCTGCTGACCGCGCCCGCCGCGGCGCCGCCGGCGCGGAACCTCCCCCCATCGCGAAGGGACTGCCACACATGACCGACCAGCACGGTGAGCTGGACGCCGCCCTCGAGCGGGTGATCGACGCGGCCCGCGCCCACCTGGCCGCCGTCCGGGCCGCCCAGGGCCGGATCGACGACGACGCCGTCTGGCAGGCGTACGTCGCGTTGAACAACGCCTCGTTCGCCTACGACGAGCAGCTGCTCGACGCGTTCGGCGAGGTGACGCCCTGGGACGTGGAGTCGATCGACCCGGACGAGGCCGACGAGCGCTTCGGCGCCGTCGAGGGCGGCGAGCCCACCGACCCGCATCCGCGGGTCATCTCGGTGCGGCAGCGGCGCGACTACCGGGTGCCCAGCGTCGCCGCGCTGCTGCGCGCCGCCGAGGCGGCCCGCAGGGAGGGCACCCCGGAGGAGGACGAGCCGGCGCCGGTCGAGGGGGTCGGCGAGGCGGTGCTGGAACTGCTGCAGAGCGGCGACGGCTCGCTGTCCGCGCTCGACGTGCCGGAGCTGGAGCCGCTCGACGGTGTGGTGATGGTCAGCGAGGTCGGCACCCCGGTCGACCTGGAGTCGTTCGACGACGACGACCCGGTCGGCCCGTTCCAGCCGGCCGCCGACGACCGGCTGGTCGGCCGGCTCGACGAGCACCCGTTCATGGAACTCGACGAGGAGCACGACCACGCGCACTAGGCCGTGCGCGTCCCCGGGGCGGCGCCGCGTCGCGCGGCCCCGGGGACGGGCCCGTCGTCAGTACGACAGGCCCGGCTGCGACTGGTTGACCAGGCGGCGCCGCAGCACCACCTGCCGCGTGCCGTCCCGGTAGAGCCGCACCCGGGCCAGCTCCCAGCCGGAGAACTCGGCCTGGATCGCCAGCTGCGCCGCGGCGGTCAGCCGATCGACGTTCGAGGGCAACCGCAGCGGCGCGTATTCGTAGTCCATGCCCCTATGCTGCCCAGGTCGCGGGCCCTCCGCCACCCCCTGCGGGTGACCCGGATCGCCCTCGTACGGCTCAGCCGTCGCGCTCCGGGTAGCCCACCGGCACCGCCGACACGTCGTCCAGCGCCGTGACGATCTCCTCCGGCAGCGTCATCCGCTCCACCTGCAACGCGCCGAGCAGCTGCCCGACGGTCCGGGCGCCCAGGATCGGCGCGGTCACGCCCGGCCGGTCCCGCACCCAGGCCAGCGCCACCTCCAGCGGCGACACGCCGAGCCCGCCGGCCGCGATGGCGACCGCCTCCACGATGCTGGAGCAGCGCGGCTCCAGGTACGTGGCGACGAACCGCTCGAAGTGCGGCGACACCGCCCGCGAGTCGGCCGGGCGGCCGTTGCGGTACTTGCCGGTCAGCACGCCCCGGCCCAGCGGCGACCAGGGCAGCACACCCAGCCCCATCCCGGCGCAGGCGGGCAGCACCTCCCGCTCCACACCGCGCTCCAGCAGCGAGTACTCCACCTGCGCTGCGACCACCGGGGCGCGCCCCGGCCAGGCGGCCTGCCAGGCGGCGGCCCGGGCGGTCTGCCAGCCGGAGAAGTTCGACACACCCACGTAGCGGGCCTTGCCGCTGGACACCGCGTGGTCCAGCGCGGAGAGCGTCTCCTCCAGCGGGGTGTCCGGGTCGTAGCCGTGCACCTGCCACAGGTCGACGTGGTCGGTGCCGAGCCGGCGCAGCGAGGCGTCGAGCGTGCGCAGCAGGTGCCCGCGCGAGCCGTCCCGGCGGCGGCTGCCCGGCCGCAGGCCCGCCTTGGTGGCGATCAGCAGCTCGTCGCGGTCCACCAGGCTGCCCAGCAGGGAGCCGATCACCGACTCGGCGTCGCCGTCGGCGTACACGTCGGCGGTGTCGACGAGGTTGCCGCCCGCGTCGAGGTAACTCTTCAGCTGGGCGGCCGCGTCGTCGGCGTCGGTGTCCCGTCCCCAGGTCATGGTGCCGAGCGCGAGCCGCGATACCGCCAGCCCGCTTCGGCCGAGCGGTCGCTGTTGCATGCGTGAACCTTATTTCGAACCCGGCGTCACGGATATCCTCGCCGCAGTCAACTTCCCGCGCGACCTCCACCCGGTGTGACATGTTCGGGGCGAGCCGGACGTCGAGGGTGCCACGCTCATTGCGTAACCTGATGCGACCTGTGGTGCGGACGGTGGGAGGATCAGTGCGACTCGGGCTCAACCTCGGATACCAGACGGCGTGGAGCACGCCCTTCGACCACCTGGCGCTGGCCCAGGAGGCGGACCGGCTCGGCTACTCGGTGGTCTGGGCCGCGGAGGCGTACGGCTCGGACTCGCCGAGCATGCTGGCCTGGATCGCCGGTCAGACGGAGCGCATCGACGTGGGCTCGGCGGTCATGCAGATCCCGGCCCGTACCCCCGCCATGACCGCGATGACCGCCGCGACCATCGACACGCTCTCCGGCGGCCGGTTCCGGCTCGGCCTGGGCGTGTCCGGCCCGCAGGTCTCCGAGGGCTGGCACGGTGTGCGGTTCGCCAAGCCGCTGGCCCGCACCCGGGAGTACGTCGACATCGTCAAGCTGGCGGTGGCCCGCAAGGAGGTCGCGTACGACGGCGAGCACTACACGCTGCCGCTGCCCGACGGTCCCGGCAAGGCGCTGCGGCTGGGCTTCCACCCGCCGCGCGAGCACATCCCGATCTACCTGGCCGCCGTCGGTCCGAAGAACCTGGAGCTGGCCGGCGAGATCGCCGACGGCTGGCTGGCCGTCTTCTACTCCCCGGAGTTCGCCGAGGAGCACCTCGCCTCGGTGCGCGCCGGGCGGGCGGCGGCGGGCAAGGAACTGGCCGGCTTCGACGTGGTGCCGTCCGTGCCGGTCGTGGTCGGCGACGACATCGCCACCTGCGCCGAGCTGGTGCGCTGGTACGCCGCGCTGTACGTCGGCGGCATGGGCAGCCGCAAGCAGAACTTCTACAACCAGCTCGCCTCCCGGATGGGCTACGGCGACGCGGCCCGCGAGGTCCAGGACCTCTACCTGGCCAAGCGGCAGCGCGACGCGGCCGCTGCCGTACCGATGGAGTTCATCGACCGCACTTCGCTGCTCGGCCCGAAGGAGCGCATCGCCGAGCGGATGCGGGAGTACGCCGCCGCGGGCGTGACCACGCTGTCGGTGTCGCTGTTCGTGGCCGACCGGGACAGCGGGGTGCAGACCCTGCGTACCGTCGCCGAGGCCCTGGAGCTGTCCGGAGTCGGGGAGTGACCTGGATCGAGGCCATCGTCCTGGGCCTGGTCCAGGGGCTGACCGAGTTCCTTCCGGTGTCCTCGTCCGGGCACCTGCGGATCACCTCGGAGCTGTTCTTCGGCCGGGACGCGGGCGCGTCGTTCACCGCGGTGACTCAGCTCGGCACCGAGGCCGCCGTCCTGATCTACTTCGCCAAGGACATCTGGCGGATCGTCCGCACCTGGTTCGTCGGCCTGGTCGACCGCTCGGTGCGGTCCAGCCTCGACTACCGGATGGGCTGGTACGTCATCGTCGGCACCATCCCGATCGGCATCTTCGGACTGATCTTCAAGGACCAGATCCGCACCGCCGGCCGGAACCTCTGGTTGATCTCCTGCACGCTGATCATCGGCGCGATGCTGCTGGCCTTCGCCGAGTACTGGGGCCGGCAGACCCGTACGCTGGAGAACTTCCGGATGCGCGACGGCGTCATCATGGGCTTCGCCCAGGCGGCGGCGCTGGTCCCCGGCGTCTCCCGCTCGGGCGGCACCCTGACCGCGGGCCTGCTGCTCAACCTCACCCGGGAGACCGCGGCCCGCTACTCGTTCCTGCTGGCCATCCCGGCCGTGGTGATCTCCGGCGTGTTCAGCCTCCCGGACGTCTTCGAGCCGTCCGCACCGGGCACCGCCGCGCCGAGCGTGGCGCAGATGGTGATCGCGACGCTCATCGCGTTCGCCGTCGGCTACGCGGCCATCGCGTGGCTGCTGCGCTACGTCGCCCACCACACGCTGTACGTCTTCGTGCTGTACCGGGTGGCGCTGGGCAGCCTGGTGATCTGCCTGCTGGCGACCGGCACGATCAGCGCCACCTGACGCTGTCGTGCGAAAGGCCGGCACCCCGCTGTTCGGGTGCCGGCCTTTCGCTTGTCTCAGCTGTTCCAGTGCTCGGCCACCAGGTCGGCGGCCTGCTGCTCCCACTGGGCGTAGTGGTCCGGGTAAGCGGACACCTGGACGGTCTGGGCTGCCTTGGTCAGGGGCATGTCGCGCCAGCCGTCGACCTGCTTGAGGCCCTTCAGGAAGGCGGTGGTGGAGTACTCGGGGTCGGTGATCTGCTCGACCGTGCCCCAGCCA
>NZ_JBMVFV010000054.1:0-40436 GCF_049538395.1 Micromonospora sp. AB353
GCAGCCGCCGGTCGAGCGCCGCTGCGGCGCCCCGGCGAACCCCTTCGGGTACGACTTCTGCGGCGGCCAGCGGATCCGCCGGCCGGCTGCCGGGGTGTGCGACTGGTTCGAGTGCGTACCCGGGTTCTGGTCCGATCGGGGCTGGCTGGTGCAGTGCCGCGACGGCGCGGTGAGCCGCACCGGCGGGCAGCGCGACGTGTGCGCCGGCCACAAGGGGTTCCGCCGGACCGTCTGGCGCTGACGGCGGTCAGGCCACCGGGCGGGGCGTGACACGCAGCGGCAGCAGCCCGGCCAGCACCAGCGCGGCCCCGACGGGCAGCAGGTTCAGGTTCACCGCGATCGCCAGGAACCCGGCGAGCACCAGCACCGGCGCCCACACCGGCAGCAGCCGGACCGCCGCCGCCCGGTACAGCAGCACCAGCAGGCCCAGCTCGAACAGCAGCGGTCCGCCGTACAGCACCAGGCCGGGCGTGGGCACCGCCTCGGCGAAGCGGGGGAACAGGTCACCGAGGATCACCCAGACGAAGGCGGCGGCGCCGACCAGGCCGGCCGGCGCGGCCACGTCGTCGAGCGTCCGCAACCGCGACGACCGGGTACGCAGCAGGCCGTGCAGCCCGACGATCAGCGCGGCGAAACCGAGCACGCCGAGCAGGAACAGGGTGTGTCCGGTGTTCCAGGCCCAGGCGCCCTTGTCGCTGTGCCCGTCCAGTCGGTCGAGCAGGCGCAGCAGGCCGTAGCCGAGCAGCAGCGCCGCCGACGCCACGGCGACCGGGCGCACCCACTGGTACGGGCGTGTGCGGGAATCGATGAGGCTCATCGCCTCAGCGTTCCGCGCACCGGTGCGCGCGGCATCCGGGTCCGGTCCCGCACCGGACCCGGATCAATCCGCTCGCCCCCCGTAGGGGTGCCCGGATACCGTCCGGCCGTGTCCCGCACCGTCACGCTGGTCCTGCTCGACGCCGCCGGCGGTCCGCTCGGCGCGCTGCCGCCGTTCGGCGTGCCGGAGCCGTGGTGGCAGGAGGTGCACTCGATCGTCGACACGGTCCGGCGGCGTTACGGGCTGGAGGTCGCCGTGCTGCGGCTGCTCGACGCCGACCGTCCCGCGCCTCCCGGCGGCCACGTCCGCTACCTGGCGCAGGTGGTCGACGCTCCCGCCGTACCCCTGGAACCGGCTGGGAACGCGCTCGGCGTACCCCTGGAACCGGTGACCGTGGACCTCGCGCCGCATCCGCTGCGCCAGCCGTGGGCGGAGGCCGGCGGTCCGGCCCGCAGCGTCGCGTGGGCGACCGGCGAGCTGCGCCGGCTCGGCCGCCGGGTGACGGCGGTGGCGCAGCAGCGCACCTGGAACCTCTCCGCCATCTGGCGCCTGGACACCACCCAGGGGCCCACGTGGCTGAAGCAGCTCCCTCCGTTCTCCCGCCACGAGCCCACAGTCCTGGCCTTCCCCGGTGATCAAGGAGTTGGTGTCGATGTCGATCTCCCTGGTGACACGAACTCCTTGATCAACGGGCCGGTGGTGCTCGCCGCCGACGGGGAGGGGCGGATGCTGCTGGCGGACGTGCCGGGGGAGGACCGGTACGGGGCCGGGGAACGCGAGCGGGCTGCCGTCGCGGCGGAGCATCACTCGGTGCAACTGCGGGCGTGCGGGGTCGTCGACGAGCTGGTCGCGGCCGGGGTGCCCGACCTGCGCGGGGCGCGGCTGGCGGACTGGATCCGGGAAGGGCTCGCCGGGCACGACGTGTCGGCCGCCGTCGGTCGGCTCGGGCACGACCTGTCGGCCGCGAGCGCGCTGCTCGACGGGCTCGATCGGCGGTTGCGGCAGGTCGGCGACTGCGGCCTGCCGGACACGCTCGTGCACGGCGACCTGCACCCCGGCAACGTCCGCGGCGACGACCGGCGCCGGACCGTGATCGACTGGGCGGACTCGTTCGCCGGCCACCCCGCCTTCGACATCCTGCGCCTCACCGAGGACGTCGACGCGGACGCCGCCGCCCGGCTGGTCGACGCGTGGGCGCGGCGGTGGCGGACCGACGTGCCCGGCAGCGACCCGCGCCGGGCCGTCGACCTGCTCCGGCCGGTCGCGCCGCTGCGGCTGGCCGCCGTGTACGCGATGTTCCTCGCCGCCATCGAGCCGGGCGAGCATCCGTATCACGTGCACGACGTGCCGGCCGCGCTGGCGCGAGCGGCGGCGTTCTAGACGCGGCGGACCGGGATCCACAGCTCCGCGTCGGCGGTGCCACCGTCCTCGGCGACCCGGACCCGGGAGATCTCCGGCCCCGGCCGGGTCTCGTACGGGTTGGACGGGAACCACGACGTGAACACGGCCCGCCACAGGTGCTGCACCGCCACCGGGAACGCCCCGGAACTGGAGAACACCGCCCAGTCGCCGGCCTCGACCGGCAGGCTGCGCAGGTCGTCCGGCACGTCCGCGCCGGTGACCGCCGCGTACCAGTAGTCCAGCTCCGCGCCCTCGTCCCGGGCACCGGCCAGCTCGGCGCTGACGTTGACGATCCCGCGCGGCTCCTGGTCGGACAGCGCCTCGATGCGGCGGACGGTGGCCGGGTCGATGCCCCTGACGAACGCCACGATGTGCGGGTTCATCCCCTCGTGTACGAGCGGCACCCGCGCCGTCAACCCGGCGAGCCGGAAGGCGTCCTTGGTCACGATCCGGTAGTCCATGCTGGTGTTCCCTTCGACGACGAGCCGGAAGGACATCCGGGGCTGGGACCGCAGCACCGCACCGGCCTGCCGGGCCTGCGTCGGCCCGACACCGTGCACGGCCCGGAACGCGCGGGCGAACGCCTCGTTCGAGCCGTACCCCCAGCGGACCGCCACGTCGAGCAGCGACTCCCGGCCGGCGAGCACGTCGGCCCCGGCCAGCGTCATCCGGCGACGGCGCACGTACTCCGATAGCGGCAGCCCGGCCAGCGCCGAGAACAGCCGGCCGAAGTGGTGCTCCGACACGCCGGCGATCCGGGCCAACTCGGCCACGTCGAGCGGCTGGTCGAGCCGCTGTTCGAGGTGGTCCAGTGCGGCGTTGAGCCGATCCAGCACCCGTTCTTCCCTCCTGGTGACGCCTTCGACGCTAGGTTCCCGGCCGACCGCCGACCCGATCACACCCGACCCGGTCCGGTCGCCTCATCGACACTGGCGGGCGTGTCGCATCATGGCGTGGTGATCTTCCGGAAGCGGCACCACAAGAAAAAGAAGAGCCGGGACTGGTGCAACTGCGACGTGCCCACCTGTGACGGTCCGGGCTGCTGCGACCTGGGCCTCTTCTCGATGCTGCTCACCCTCGGCTCGGTGACGGCGGGCGTCGTCCGGCGGCCGGCCGTGGACCGGGCCGGCCGGGCCGCCATCCTCGGTTACCGGCGCTGGTTGTCGCACCGCTGGCCGGCGACCTGCCGCTACACGCCGACGTGCAGCGCGTACGGGCTCGCCGCGGTGGAGCGGTACGGGCTGGCGGTGGGTGGCCGGATGGCCGCGGACCGGGTACGCCGATGCCGTCCCGACGTCCCGCACGGCACCCACGACCCGCTGCGCTGACGCCGATCGCCCGCCGGTGCGCCTCGCGCGTCGGCCGGCGCTCATCCGACCGACGTGGGGCCGCCGAAGACGACAGGTACGCCGGGGGAGTAGAGCACGCTCACCGGCGGCCCGTCCGGTGCGGGCAGGCCCGCGGCGGTGATCAGCTCGTCGTCCAGGTGCAGCAGTTCGGCGCGGTGCAGCGGCCACTGTGGATGCCAGTTCGGCAGGTGGCGGGTGCGGCCGTACGCCCGGGTGTGCAGGCCCCAGCGGGCGGTCAGGAAGTGTTCCAGCGGCGTCGGCTCGGCGATGGGCGCGCCGACGCGTACCGCCATCCGGCTGGTCGCGCCGGCCGGACCGGGCCAGCGGCGGCGGCAGCGGTAGGTGAGCGTGTCACCGGACCGGTCCAGCCGCATCGCCGACCACTTGTACGGCAGACGCAGGCTCACCTGGGCCACCAGCACCGGCACCAGGCGGGACGCGTCGAGCGAGCGGAACACGACAGCGCGCCGCCCCGAACCGTCGACGGAGTAGAGCCGGACGTTCGTCTCCCAGAACGTGCCGAAGTACGGCACGCCCGGGCCACGGCCGAGACCCAGCCCGACCATCCGGAACCCGATCAGCCCCACGTAGGTGAGCCCGTCGAGCGTGTCCGGCCGGGTGCCGGCGGGCAGCAGCGGCGCCACCCGTTCCGGCGGTACCGCCCAGTGCAGGAAGGCGAGATCGTGCCAGCGCTGCGCCAGCCAGGCCCGGCGGATGGCGCGTACGGGAGCGTGCTCGACCGGCTCGATCTCCACCGGTCCATCCTGCCTCCCGGACGCGCCGGGAGTCACTCCGGGCGGTGGCAGACCGCCTCGACGTTGTTGCCGTCCGGGTCGCGGACGAACGCGCCGTAGTAGGCGGCGTGGTATTCCGGCCACTCCTTCGGCGCGTGCAGCACCTCCGCGCCGGCCGCGACAGCCGCGTCGTGGAACGCCCGCACCGTCGCGCGGTCGGCCGCGGTGAACGCGATGTGCACCGGCACCGGCGTGGCGCCAGAGGGTGCTGGCTCCACCCAGAAGTCGGGCGCGTCGACGCCGTAGCCGATCGGGCCGGGCTCCATGAGCCGACGCCCGCCCAGCGGGGCGAGCACCGTGTCGTAGAAGGCGCCGCTCGCCTCCAGGTCGCGTACCGCTACGGAGAAGTGGTCGAGCACGTCGCCTCCCTGCGATCGTCGATGACCGCGCCAGGCTACGAGCCCCCTACGACACTTCCGCCGTCCGGTTTGCGTCGCGCCGCCATCGTCGAGCGCCCGGGCTCGGTGGTTCTGCCTCTATGTGTTTCCGGCGGCGGTAAGGACCGCCGGGCGGGGCGCGCGTCGTCGCCGGGCGGTGTCCGCGACGATCAGCAGGCCGGGCACCGCGCCGAGCAGCCAGATCACGCCCACCGGCCAGTGGATCACCTCGCCCACCGCGCCCCGGATCTCCGGCACGTCACCCACCACGTAGGACGCCTCCGGGTCGTCGGTGCGGCAGTCAAGCGTCCACGTACCGGGTGTCGGCACCCGCACGGTCGCCACCCAGGAATAGACGGCGGCGTCGCTGCCGTAGTCGCCCGGCGGGACGGAGACCGGCTCGGCCGCCCGGACCTCCGAGCCGCCGCCGGTGACCCGGCAGTCCGGGTCCGCCGGGGAGAAACCCAGCGCGAAGATCGCGTACGCCCCGGCGGCCGGTGCCGTGAACCGATCCGCCGACGTCGCGTACGGGCCGACGCCGCCGTACTCGTGCGGGGGGTGCCCGATCGTGCTGTCCTCGGCGCCGAGCCGTACCGCGGACTGCGCCAGCAGCGCGCCGAACACGACGGCGAGCCCGCCGACCAGATAGCCGCGACGCGACGCCGGGCGGGCCCGGTGGGGCAGACGCCCGCCGGCGGCGTACCCGATCAGCGCACCGGCCACCGCGAGCGCCGCGCCGCCGAGCAGCGCCCGCCCCCAGCGGGCCTCGCCGGTCAGCGGCACGACCCACCGGAAGAACGCCAGTGACAACGCGAGAAGCGCCGTCGCGACCAGCGTGGACACGCCCAGGGCCACCGCGGGCCGCCGGGGCTGCCGGGCCGCGAGCACGGTGGCGAGCAGCGGTGACGCGAGTACGGGCCACCACAGTGCGGTCGAGAGCGGCTGCTTCTCCTCCCACCTGTGCGTCCACTCGTAGACGACCAGTGGGGCCGGCGCCGTCGCCACCAGCCAGGCCGTCAGCACTCCGGGACCGGGCAGCCTCGCACTCATCAGTCGATCCTCGACCACCCGGATCATCGACGAAAGTCCGCGAGCCGTCCGAAAGGGATTGCTAACGCAGCGTAGGATCGCGTGCGACACAGCCGAACACACGGGGGAAACGATGTTCGAGCGCCTGGGCAGATTCGTCGTGGGCAAGGCCTGGTGGGTGATCGGCGGCTGGGTCGTCGCCGCGATCGCGATCATCGCCGCCAGTCCTTCGCTGAGCGACATCACCTCCGCGGACCAGGAGAGCTTCCTGCCGCGTTCCTACGAGTCGGTGCAGGCCACCGAGCTGGCCGCGAAGTCGTTCCCGCAGGCCGCCACCGCCACCGCCACCGTCGTGGTCAAACGCAGCGACGGCAAACCGCTCACCCCGGCCGACGAGGCCCGCGTGGGGCAACTCGCCACCGCGCTCAAGGCCAGGAACATCCCGCAGACCTCCGGCTACCTCACCGGCCCGCAGGCCGTCGCGCCGGACAAGTCGGTGCAGGTGGTCACCGTCGGTCTCGACGCCGACAGCCCCGACGACCCGGGCCTGCTCGACGCGGTACGCGACCTGCGCGCCGCCCTCGGGCCGGACCTGGCCGGCAGCGGCCTGACCGCCGGGGTGGCCGGCGACGTGGCGAGCTTCGTCGACAACGAGGACACGTTCAACGAGGCGTTCGCCGTCGTCGGTGTCGCCACCATCGTCCTCATCATCGGGCTGATCCTGATCATCTTCCGCAGCCCGATCGCCGCGCTGCTGCCGGTGGTGGTCATCAGCGTCGTCATGTCCGTCACCACCGGGCTGGTCGCCGCCGCCGGCAAGGCGTTCGACCTCAACGTCAGCCAGGATCTGCAGACCATCCTGCTGATCGTGCTGTTCGGCATCGGCACCGACTACATCCTCTTCCTGCTGTTCCGCTACCGGGAGCGGCTGCGCGCCGGCGACGACAAACGCACCGCGATGGTCGTCTCGGTACAGCGGGTCGGCGAGGTCATCACGTCCGCCGCCGGTGCGGTCATCGTGGCGTTCCTGGTGCTGCTGCTCGCCTCGCTCGGCTTCTTCGGCTCGCTCGGCCCGGCGCTCGCCATCGCCGTCGGCGTCATGCTCGTCACCTCGCTGACCCTGATCCCGGCGCTCGTGTCGCTGCTCGGCCGGTGGGTGTTCTGGCCGTCGAAGGCGTGGCAGCGCCCGCCCAAGGCGACCCTGTCCCGGCGGCTCGGCGCCGTGGTCGGCCGCCGCCCGGCGATCGTGGCAGCGGCCTCCGGAGCGCTGCTCGTCGCGCTCGCCGCCGGGGTGCTCGGCTACAAGGCCGACTACGACTTCGGCGCCGGCTTCCCGCAGGACACCGAGTCGGCGCGGGCCGCCCAGGACCTCCAGCGGGGGTTCGCCGCCGGGGCGCTCGCGCCCACCGAGGTCTACCTGACGACCGGCAACGGCACCCCGCTCACCGACCAGCAGGTGAACGACTTCGCCGCCGCGTCGGCGCGGGCACCCGGCGTCGGGCAGGCGCAGCCGCCGGAGCGCAGCGCCACCGACCCGAGCGTCGCCCGGATCAGCCTGCTGCTGAACGAGAACCCGATGTCCAACGAGGCGATCACGCTCGTGCGTGACGACCTGCGAAAGGCGGTGCACGAGGCGGCTCCGCCGGGCACCAGGGCGCTCGTCGGCGGCACCACGGCGATCTTCGCGGACATCAACTCGGCGAACAACAGGGACCTGTCGGTGATCCTGCCGGTCGCCGCACTCCTGATCGCGATCATCCTGGCGCTGCTGCTGCGCAGCCTCGTCGCGCCGGTCTACCTGGTTATCGCGGTGCTGCTCAACTTCGCCGCCACGCTCGGCGCCACCGTCTACGTGTTCCAGGGGCTCCAGGGCAACCCGGGCGTGACGTTCCAGCTGCCGATCATCCTCTATCTGTTCGTGGTGGCGATCGGCACCGACTACAACATCCTGATGATCGCCCGGCTCCGGGAGGAGGCGCGCGAGGGCCACGAACCGCACCAGGCCGCCGCGATCGGGGTGGAACACGCCGGCCCCACGGTCGCCGCGGCCGGGCTGATCCTGGCCGGCACGTTCGGGGTGCTGATGCTCGCGCCGATCTCGTTCCTCCAGCAGATGGGCTTCGCGGTGGCGATCGGGATCGTGCTGTCCGCGTTCGTCATGTCGATGTTCTTCGTGCCGGCGCTGACCGGGTTGATCGGCCACAAGGCGTGGTGGCCGGGGCACGGCGACGAACGGCGCAACGGCGGCGGCCGGCACGCCGCCGCCGAGCCGGCGGACGCGGCGTCGACCTGACCGTGACCCGCCCCGGCGCGGCTCAGCCCTCGCCGGGGCGGACCAGCCCGCTCTCGTACGCGATGACGACGAGCTGCGCACGGTCGCGCGCGTTCAGCTTCTGGAGCAGCCGGCTCACGTAGGTGCGCGCGGTCTCAGGGCTGAGGAACAACGCCTGCCCGATCTCCGTGTTCGATCGTCCGGCACCCACCTGCGCGAGCACGTCCCGTTCCCGTGCGGTCAGTCCGGCCAGCCGCGCCGGGTCGGCCACCGGTGAACGGGCCGCCGCGGCGAGCACCCGCCGGGTCACCGCGGGGGAGAGCAGCGCGTCGCCACCGGCCACCGTCCGGACCGCGTCCCGCAGGGCGTCGGGCGGGGTGTCCTTGAGCAGGAAACCGGCCGCCCCGGCGCGGATCGCCTCGAACAGGTACTCGTCGTCGTCGAACGTGGTGAGCATGACGACCTGCACACCGTCGAGCGTCGGGTCGGTCAGGATCCGCCGGGTCGCCTCCAGCCCGTCGCCGCCGGGCATCCGGACGTCCATCAGCACGATGTCGGGCCGCTGCTCCCGTACCACCGCCAGGCCGCTGCCGCCGTCGCCCGCCTCGCCCACCACCTCGATGTCCGGCGTCCGGTCGAGCAGCGCGCGCAGGCCGGTGCGGACCAGGTGCTGGTCGTCGACGAGAACGACGCGGATCGGGCTCACGCGGCGACTCCCGTCAGTGGCAGGTGGACCGACACCCGGAAGCCGCCGCTCGTGCCGGGTTCGGCGCTGCCCGTTTCGATCGTGCCGGTTTCGACGGTGCCGCCGAGCAGGGCTATCCGCTCGGCTATGCCGCGCAGGCCCTGGCCCGTCCCGTCCCCGGCGGGCGGGCCGCCGCGACCGTCGTCCACCACCTCCAGCGCGAGCCGGCCGGGCGTGGCGCGCACAACCACGGTGACCCGGGTGGCGTCGGCGTGGCGCAGGACGTTCGTCAGCGCCTCCTGCACCACCCGGTAGACGGTGCTGCCCACCACCGCCGGCAGCGTGTCCACCGGACCCTCGATCCGCAGGTCGACCGCCAGCCCACCCCGGCGTACGCCGTCCACGAGCGCCGGGAGCTGATCGAATCCGGGGACCGGTTCCCGTGGCCCGGGCTCGCGGCGCAGCGTGCCGAGCGTCGCCCGCAGCTCCGCCATCGCGCTGCCGCTCACCGATCGGATCGCTGCCAGCGCGTCCTCCGCCTGCGCCGGATCGCTGTCGGCGAGCGCCTCCCGGGCGACGGCGGACTGCAACGTGATCACCGACATGGTGTGCCCGAGCGTGTCGTGCACCTCCCGGGCGATGCGCAGCCGTTCCGCCTCGACCTGACGGGCCGCCTCCCGGTGCCGCTCCTCGTCGGCCGCGACCGCCTGCCGGACCAGCGCCGCCCGCAGCGACCGGCGGTTGCGTACCGCGTCACCGAGGGCGATGACGGCGAGCAGCAACGCCGCCTCGGAGCCGAGTTCCGTACCGACGACCACAGCGATGTCGTCCCCCTCGGCCAGCCGGGCGACCACCGACACGGCCAGCAGGCTCCCGGCGACCACGGCGGCCGGGCCGACACGCCCGCGCTCGGACACCCGGTAGAGGACGGCGGCGGCCGGGGCGGCCACCCCGACCGGCGGCAGGTCCAGCGCGTAGTACCCGAGGATCACGACCGCCGCGGCCAGCAGCGCCGGCAGCGGCCACCGCCTGGCGCACAGCACCAGCCCGCCGAGCACCGCGCCGACCACGACCGCGAGCGCCGCGCCGCCGGGCGAGGGCCGGTCGGCCGCCACGGCCACCACGATCAGGCCGAGCGTGGCCGCCGCGAGCAGCACGTCGGCGCGGGTGGGCGAGGTGTCGGGCACGCCTTCGAGCCTAGGTCCGCGCGGACCCTCACCGCTGTCGTCCGCAGGCGTCAGGGACGACCCCGAGGCGTACGCCGAGAAGCGACATCCGGTCGCGCGGCCACGCGGACGACGGCCGAGAGCGTCCGGCCTAGCGTCGATGGCGTCCCCGAAACGTGAGGAGAAACCTCGTGGTACGTACAAGACTGACCTGGTTCGCCCTTATTGTCATGATCTGGGCATCGATGATGTCGTTCGGCGGGGTCGCCGCCGAGACCGTCATGCTCTACCCGAACATCTTCAACGACGCGCCCGCCTCGCTCGACCGGGCCCGTGAGTTCCTCGTCCACGGCGGCCCGCACGACTACTTCCCGCCGCTCGGCGCGTCGGTGATCCTGAGCAGCGTCGCCGCCACGCTGCTCACCTGGCGCGACCGGCGGCTGCGCTGGTGGGTCGCCGGCGCCACGGCTGTGTTCGTCGTCTGCGAGTTCCTGTTCTCCGCGGTCTTCTTCTGGCCGCGCAACGAGATCATGTTCGTCGACCCGCCCGGGACGCACTCCGCGGAGTACCTACGTCAGGTCGCCGCCGAGTTCGTCGCCGGTCACTGGGTGCGCTTCGCCGGAGGTGCGGTGACGGCCGTCCTGGCGTTCGTCGCGCTGCTGCGCTTCGTGCGCTCGACCGCGTCCGTTCCGGCTCCCGCGTCGGCTGCGGTGCCGGCTTCGTCGCCTGACTCCGGGTCGGCGGAGGTGACGCGATGAGCGCGGGTCGCCGTACCCTCGGGTTCTCCTGGCCGGCGTTGGTCGCCCTGGCCGCGCTGGCCGCCCCGCGCGTGGCCCTGCACGACCTGGACGTCGTGCCGGAAGGCACTGTCGTGGCCGCGCTGCTCGCGGTCGGGCCGCCGCTGTGCTGGGTGGCCGCCGTGCTGTGGCGGCGGCCGCCGCGACCGTTCCTGACGATCGTGGTGATCGGGGCGCTGTACGGGGTGTTCCTGGCGGCCGGCCACCAGGTGTTCTGGGACTCGTCGCTGGGGATGGACGCGCCGGGGCTGGCCGGGCTGGAGCCGGGGGCGCGGGAGGCGTTGTTGCGGGCTGCGGCGGTGATGTCGAGCCTGTTCACCGGCGCGATGGTCGGAGTGATCGCGGGTGGGGTGGCGGTGCTGTTGTCGCGGGTGCTGCCAGCCCGACGTTGTGAGCAGGCCGACACCTCTCGTCCGCTCGCCTGACTTGGCGAGCGGACGGCATCCTCCTAGCTCAGGCGGCTATCGCCCGAGCGGCGGCGTACATGTCGGCGGGAAGCGGATGCCGCAACTCCCAGAGGATCCGCATGGGCCGGTCGCCGCTGTGCTCCCGGTACGTCATCGGCCCCGCGTACAGGTACGGCGGTGCGCCCAGGTCACGGTCGGCGATCTTCGTCTCGCGGACGAACAGGTGCACCGTCGAGCCCTGCGCGACGTGGTTGACGTATCGCTGTCCAGTCGCCGAACCCGACGACGTGGTGCTCTGCGACTCCCACTGGAACAGCCGGTCGGTGATGGCGCGGTCGGCGTACATGGTGGTGGGCGAGTAGTGCTCCTCGGACTTCACGAGCGTGACGAAGAACAGATCCGCTCGCTCGTCGGGCAGCCACTTGACGCCCTCGCGCAGCGAGCCTGGATTGGTCATGCCGAATGCGGCGCACGCCTCGTTGCGGCTGTAGCGGGCATGCACCCGCAGAGGTACCTGGTCGGAGGCCGGTCACTTGGGCACCTGGATGCCCTCGACTTCGGCGAGACGACGCTCAGCGAGGAGGATGCCCAGCACCTGCGGTACCGGGTCTGGTGCGACGTGCAGGTTCCCGGCGGTGGGCGCTGCGGACTTCGGGACGGCCACGACGGGCCGTGTGGGGTGACAGAGCTGCGCTGACTGCCGGTACCGTCCCCGGCGTGCCGGACACCGTAGAACTGCTTGCCGCGTTCATGCCGCCCCTGCCGTACATGAAGGATGTCGTCGCGGACGCGCCGGCGGCGCCGGGCGTGCACCTGGTGCTCGACGGCGGTGAGATCGTGTACGTCGGCCACACCGGCAACCTGCGCGCCCGGCTGCGGCAGCACCTCACCGGCAACCGCGACTCGTCCGTGCTGCATAAACAGGTAGGCCAGCTCCTCGACACACCGGCCCAGGCCGCGACCCGCGATGACATCGCCCGGTGGCTGGGGCGGTGCGAGGTCCGTTGGCAGGAAACCGACAACCCCGAGGGTACGAAGGAAGCACTGGTCCTGGCGCTGCGTCCCCGCTTCAACCGCAAGGTGCCCCGCTCACGCTAGGCGTACGGGCCGTGCTCCGCGTCGGTGCCGTTGTTAATAAGGGTCCCTTCCTCTACCGGAGGCGTTAATAAGGGGCCCTTCCTTACACCGAGCCCTCGGCGTGTCGTGCGGCGAACGTGCTGGTGACGGGCGGGGTTGCTGGGAGCGATCCCAAAGGGGGCGACCATCCACCCTGTACGGTCGCTACACTCCCCGAAAACGCCCGGAACCGCCCACGGAGTCTGGAGACGCCAGTGACCCGCGACAAGGCCGCACCGCCCGGAATCGATGTCACCGTTCCCAGCGTGGCCCGGGTCTACGACTACTTCCTGGGCGGCAAGGACAACTTCGAGGTCGACCGGAAGGTCGCCGAGCACGCCCTGCGGATCACGCCGGACGGGCCGGCCGCCGGTCAGGCGAACCGGGCGTTCCTGCGCCGGGTGATCCGCTACCTCGTGACCGAGGCGGGCATCGACCAGTTCCTCGACATCGGCTCGGGCCTGCCCACCCAGGGCAACGTGCACGAGGTCGCGATCGAGCACAACCCGGCCGCCCGCGTCGTGTACGTGGACAACGACCCGATCGTCCTGGCGCACGGGCGGGCGCTGCTCGCCGCGGAGGGCACCGCGACGGTGATCCAGGCCGACATCCGGGAGCCGGAGGAGATCCTCAACGACCCGGACGTCCGCCGGTTCCTCGACTTCGACCGCCCGATCGGGCTGCTGCTGTTCGCGATCCTGCACCACATCGGCGACGACGAGAACCCGCGATCGGTGGCGGCGGCGCTGATCGACGCGCTGCCGTCCGGCAGTTACGTCGCGATCTCGCACTTCCGCGACCCGGGTGAGCGGGATCCCGAGGGCTCCCGCAAGGCCCGCGAGGTCGAGCGGGTGTTCAACGAGTCGCTGGGCACCGGCCGCTGGCGTACCGACGAGGAGATTCTCGCCTTCGCCGACGGGTTGACGGTGCTGGAGCCGGGCCTGGTGCCGCTTGCGGAGTGGCGTCCGGACCCGGACGCGCCGGCCCAGCAGCAGACCGACACGTACCACACGTTCGTCGGGCTGCTCGCCCGCAAACCCTAGGCGGTACGGAGCCGCCAGTGGGTGCGGGCACGTCAGCCGGATTCCTCGTCGCCCTCCTCGAACCGTGCCAAGGCGGTGGACAGGTCCCGCAGGAACGCGTCGACCCGGGCGCGGTAGTAGCCGTGGGCGATGAGCGGCAACTCGAGCAGGGCCCGCTCGACCTGAACCTTCGTCGCGAGGCGCAGCAGGTGATCCTCCGACCGCAGGGCTTGCCGGCCCTGCTGCACGAGGGCGTCGACGGCATCCCTGTCGTATCCGCGCGCTTCGATCGGGAAGTCGGCTGAGTCGAACCGCTGCCGGACGATCTCGCGGTGGTCGGTGAAACGGCTGCCGCCGTACCGGGCGAGGGCGGCGGCCACCTGATCCGTCTTCTCCCGGACGTCGTGCACGTCGAGCAGGACCAGGCAGGGCCGGTCGTCCCACGGGCTGCGGTGTGTCAGTGGAAGGTCGAGGGTCGACCTGGCGGCGGGTACGAGCAGCAGCAACGGCGACGGCATCCTCTTGTCGGACAGCCCCGGAGGTTGCTGGTCCAGGACCAGGTGGTCGATCTCCGCCCAGGGCAGCAGCCGGTTCAGTCCGGCCGTCCGGACGGTCAAGCCGTCGAAGCCGATGTGGAACCGGAACGGCCGGACCGCCTCGACGATGCCTGCAGTGCCGACGAGCATGACGAGCCCGCCGACGATGAGCCCGCCGACCAGTCGAAGGGTGCTGCCGGTCAGCCCGGACAACACCATGCAGAAACCGATCGGCAGCATGACGACGCCGACGACCAGACCGGCGCGACTGCGGTGAAGATCCATCGTCTGACCCGCGATTCCCCGTCCCTGGTGACTGAGAGGGTGACAGCCGGGCGCAAGGTGATCGATGGAGCAGGCGGCGATCTTCCTGGCGGCGGCGCGCGGCCCTGCCCGGGGGCGTGTTAAGAAGGGGCCCCGCCTCTACCGGAGACGTTAAAAGGGGGCCCTTCCTTGCACGAAGCGGAGCAGGTGATCCAGCGTGTGCTGCGGGATCTGCGCGACGGTACGCACCGCGGCGTCGTCGTGGACTCGCCGCCCGGCGCCGGGAAGTCGACCCTCGTCGTCCGCGCCGCGATCGAGACCGCCGCCACCGGCGACCCGCTGATGATCGTGGCGCAGACCAACGAGCAGGTCGACGACCTCATCGACCGGCTCGGCCGGAAGGCGCCGGAGCTGCGCGTCGGGCGGCTCTCCGCGACCGACTACCGGCCCACCGAGCGGGTCACCGCCCACCCGGCGGTCCGGGTCGCGGCGAAGGTCGCCGACCTGCGCGGCCCGGCGGTCACCATCGGTACGGCGGCCAAGTGGGCCACCGTCACCGAGGGGAGCTGGCCCTGGGCGATCGTGGACGAGGCGTACCAGATGCGCGCTGACGCGCTGCTGCGCGTGGCGGGACGGTTCGAGCGGGCGCTGTTCGTCGGTGACCCCGGGCAGCTCGATCCGTTCAGCACCGTGGAGACGTTCCGCTGGACCGGCCTGACCTGGGATCCGATGCAGTCGGCGGTGGCCACGCTGCTGCGGCACAACCCGGAGCTGCCGGTGCACCGGTTGCCGGTGTCGTGGCGGTTGCCCGACTCGGCCGCACCTGTGGTGTCCGCCGCGTTCTACCCGTTCACCGGGTTCCGCGCCGGGACCGGCCCGGCCGACCGGGCGCTGACGTTCACCGGGCCCGGCGCGGGTGACGCCTACGACGCGTCGGTCGAGCTGGCCGCCGCGACCGGCTGGGCGTTGCACGAGCTGCCGGCCCGGCACACGGTGCGTACCGATGGAGAAGCCGCCGCGGCCTGCGCGGAGCTGGCGTTGCGGGTGCTGGCGCGCGGCGCGGTCGCGGTCAGCGAGGCCGCGCCGGGCGGCGCGCCGGTCACCGCGGACCGGATCGCCGTCGGGGCCGCGCACCGCGACCAGGTCGCGGCCATCCGGTCCCGGCTGGGCGCGGCAGGGGCGGGCATCACGGTGGACACCGCCAACCGGCTCCAGGGCCGGGAGTACGACCTGACGATCGTGCTGCACCCGCTCTCCGGGCGGCGCGACGCCACCGCGTTCCACCTGGAGTCGGGCCGGCTGTGCGTGCTGGCGTCGCGGCACCGGCACGCCTGCGTGGTGGTGGCGCGCGCCGGGATCGGTGAGCTGCTCGACGCGTACCCGTCGACCGAGCGGGTGCACCTGGACGTGCCGGTGAAGTTCCCGGACGGCTGGGAGGCCAACCAGACGGTGCTGACCCACCTCGATGCCCACCGGGCGTGACGAGGGGCCGTCGCGGCAGGATCGGCGGACCGTTCGGATCTTCCGGCGCTCGCGGCCGGTGGGCACGATGGCCGGATGCATCCTCACGACCCCTACCAGCAGCAGCCGTACTACCCGCCGGCGTACGTGGAGCAGCCGAGCGAGGGGATGAGCAGGTGGGCGATCGTCCTGTGGGTCACGGTGCCGGCGCTGCTGGTGATCCTGTGCTGTGCCGGATGCGTCGTCTCCGGCTTCGCGGGCGGCTTCATCGAGGGTTTCAACGAAGGCCGGTCGTCGTAGGTCGCACCGCCCCCTCGGCGGGCGGCGCTGGCGGCGGTGCGTTAGACAGGGATCATGACCGCGAGTGTGCTGCAGTGGCTGGGCGGGGCCCTGGTGGCGGTGGCCGCCGGTTTCCTCGCCGTGTCGCTGCCCCGGCGCCGCGTCCGGGCCGAGGGCCGGCGGGTCGCCTGGTCGTCGGCGCGGGCGGCGATCCACGACGCGACAGTCAGCCGGGACGCGTCCCCGGCGACGGTGCCGGAGGCCGAGCGGCTGCTGGCCCGCGCCGAGCTGCTCGCCGCCGGACGCGGCGGCGCCGACGCGGCCCGCGCGGCGGCCGAGCACGCCCGCCGCGCCGACGAGCTGTGGCGGGCCGGGCGATGACGAGGGTACGGCGGGAACTGCTGCGCTGGTCGCTGCTGGCCGCCGCGGCGGCGGTGCTCGTGGTGTTCCTGGTGGCGCAGCGGCAGAGCGTCGAGGTCAGCTACGGGCGTTCCCCGTCGACCGCCGCGCTGCCGGAGGGCTCGGCCGGGGAACTCAGCGACGCGAGCGTGCCCTCGGTCGAGGAGATGACGGCGCTGGTCGCGGCCGAGCCGGTGGTGCGGCTGCCGGGGGCTGTCGCGCGCTGGGACGAGCAGCGGGTCCGGGCCGCCATCGGTGACCGGGGCACCCGCATCCTGGTCGCCCCGCCCGGCCTGGACGAGGCCGAACGCCGGCGGGTCAAGGACGTGGAGAAGGCGGAGATCCGGATCGTCGGCACGGAGGTCAGCGGTGGCCTCTACGTGGCGTCGCCGGACGACCTGCCGGGCTGGCGGGCCCGGTTCGCCACACACGACGTGACCGGCGCGCTGCTCACGCTGCTGGCGACGCTGCACGACCAGCCCACCCCGCCGGACCGCGACGACCTGCGCTGGCGCGAACCGACCGGCCCGGAACTGGCCCCGATGGTCACCGCGCTGCGGGCCACCGGCCGGTATGTGGGCCCCGGCGCCACGCTGACCCGCCTGCCGGAGAAGGCGGCGGGAACCGCGTTCCCGGACGGCGCCTGGTTCGTGGTGCTGCCAGCCCAGCCGTACGGGGAGCCGCTGCCCGCGTACGGGCCGGCGCTGCACCGGCTCGCCCCGGACCAGCCGTTCGTGGTGATGTACGGCGACTGGATCGAGTACCACGGTCCGGGCGCTGCGGAATTCGCCGAGGTGGCGGCAGCGGCCTTCTACGCCCAGGCCGGCGGGCGGATCGGCCGGTACGCCTATCCGCAGCAGAACGTGCTCGGCGCGTATCTGGCCCAGGTCACCGACGTGCGGTACGCGGGGCTGTTCGACCGTCCGCTGCCGTACCGGCCGTTCGACCCGCTGCGGGTGGCGCTGCCGGCGCTGCCCTGGCTCTTCGCCGCGTGCGTGGCGGGTTTCGTGGTGCTGTCCATCCGTACCGTGCGCGGGGCCGGCCGCCGCCCGGCCGACGTCGGTCCCGGTGGTACGCCGGCCCGGCTGGCCGGGCTCTCCGCGCTGGCTGTCGAGTTGTCGCTCCTGACGGACGCGCGCAGCGACCCGGCGCTGGTCCGGGGCGTGGGCCGGTTGCGGGCGGCCCGGGACGCGTTCGACGAGGGGTTGCCCGACCGGCACGTACGCGAACTGCTCGCCGACGCGGCGGCCGAGCTGGACGACGTGGCCCGGGACGTGCGGATGCCCGGTTACCGGCCGGACGTCTACCTGCGGGCGAGGCTGTCGTGAGCCGCGTCGCGACGCGTCCCGAGCGGACGGCGGCCCCGCGCGGCGCGGTGGCGACCGGCCCGCGCCGGCTGCTGGGCCGCCTGGTCGGTACGGCGTTCGGCCGCGCGGTGCTCGCCTGCCTGGCGCTGGCCGGCTGGGCTCTGTGGACCGGCGGCATCCTGGACGGCCCGGCGGCCCGGCAGGTACGCGGCTCGTCTGTCTACGCGGCGCCCGGCGTGGACCTGGACCGGGCCGCCGCCGAACGGGTCATCGGCAACCGGCGGCTGGTGGTGCTGATCATGGAGCCGGGCGCCGACCTGCGGGAGGCGTGCGACGACACGGAACGCGCCACCCAGGGCACGCTGGTGCTGGCGATGAGCGGCGACGACGGGGACTGGGACACCTACGGCTGCTCCCGCCTCGGCGGTGACGGCCCTCGTGACCTCGGGCGGGCCATGGTCGCCGAGACCACGATCAGCCGGGGCGCCGACGCGTTCGTGGACCGGCCGGTCGAGGCGCTGAAGGTGATCGTGCTCAACTACGACCGGCTGGTCCGGGCCGGTCTGGTGCCTGACGGCGCCCGTACCATCAGCCCGTCGCTGCCCCGGTATCTGCTGGCCGGCGGCGCGGTGGCCGGGGTCGTCGCCGGTGCGGCGGTGCTGTGGCTGGGCGGCCGGCGGGCCGGGCGGCTGGCCGACGCGCGCCGGGCCGGGCGGGACGCGCGCGCCGACGAGCGGGCCGCGCTCGGCGCCGCCACCGCTGTCCTCGCCCAGCAGATCATCGACCTGGACGGGTACGCCGGGCCGGTCGCCCCGGCGCATCGCCGGCTGGCCGCCGACTACGTCGGCCTGCTCGACGAGGTGTCCGAGGTGGACGACGACGCCGGGGCCGTGCGCCGGCTCCGGGAGCGGGTCGAGGAGCTGAGCCGCCGCGCGGCGGACCTCGCCGACGACGCCGCGTCGGGCCGGCGTGCGGACCGCGCGGGCGGCCGGAAGCCGGACAAGGTGGCGGCCGGTGCGACGACGGGGAAGGGCCGGACGCGCGGACGGGGCCGGCGGTGATCCGCCGACCCCGTCGTCACGGCGTCGTCAGCGCTGGGCGCCCACGGTCGAGGCGGCCGGCCAGCTGCCGGTGAAGACCTGGGCGGGCGTCGCGCTGCGGACGGCGAAGCCGAACAGCGAGTCGACCCGGGCGGCCTCGGCAGAGCTGGGGTACGGGTTGGTGCAGCTCGTGCCGGCGCTGCCACCGGACATCAGGATGGCGCAGTTGCCGTTGTAGTTGTCCGGCAGGCCGAGGATGTGGCCGATCTCGTGCGTCATGATGCGCAGCGGCGAGTACTGCTGGGCCTGGTAGTAGTCGATCACCACGCGGCCGTTGCCGAGGCTGGTGCGCTGGGCGTACGAGCCGCCGCCGTAGGTGTAGGTGATCCGCAGGTTGGACCCGCACTGGGCCATGTTGATGTTGTTCGTGTAGTTGTTCCAGATCGCCGCCGCCTGCACCGCCGTGTTGGCGAACGGGCCGGCCTGGCTGATGTTGTAGCAGACGTTGCGGACGGCGGCGGAGGCCGGAGCCGGGTTGACGGCTACCGCGCCTACTGCTGCCAGCGTCGCGGCCGCGAGGGTGGCGAGGATCCGGGACAGCTTGGGCTTACGCATGGTTCACACTCCTTGGGATGGGGGTGAGCGGAACGCCGCCAGCCTATAGATAGGTATTCATCGATATCAAGGGTTGCGGTGAACTGACCGGGCTCGATCATCCGTACCCCTGGTCGTGCGGACCACGGAGCTGGTGACCTGTCCCCGCGAGCCCTGCGAACGGCTCGGCCCGGTCGCCGTGCGCGCCGCGGTGCACCGCTGGCTGCGGCTGATCGCTGCGGACGCGGAGCTGGCGCCGTACCTGATCGGGGTGGACCGCCGCCGGCTCGCCGCGCTGCTCACCGCCCGGCTGGACGCGGCGCTGGGCGGTACGCGGCGGAGCCCGGACGGCGTGCCCGCGGACGCCGGCGGACCGGTCGTCGGTGGACCACGACGCCCGCCGCTCACCGGAGAGCAGCGCTGGCGCGTCCTGGACTACCTGGCCGCGGCACTCTGGACGCTCGACCTGCCGGCGGCGACAGTCGTCGACGCGCAGCGGGCCGTGGCCGGGCTGCTCCGGGCCTGACCGCCCGTCCGGCCGGGTGGCGTGAACCGGGCACAGGAACTGTCGTTCACGCCGCCGGGTATCCCCGGGTTTCCTGTCGACCTCCCGTCACACAGGGTGTTTTTCTGATCGCTTCCGGTCGATAGCGTCGGTCCACTGCCGTCGACGAAGGGCCGACGATGAACGACAACGGACACCCATTCGACCGTCGGCGACTGCTCGCCGGCGCGGCGGCGGCCTCTGCGGTCACAGTGACCGGCCTGGCCGTCGCCACCACCACCGGTGCCTCGGCGGCCGCGCCGGGCCGCCCCGCGACGCCACTCGTCTCCCGGGACCGCATCGCCACCGCCGCGCTGCGCGCACCCGACGGATCCGCGCTCCCGGTCGCCGTCCAGGCCGACTTCCACGCCCGGCTCGCCGCCTGGCTGGCGTTCTGGTCGGCGAACTCGCCGGCGGCCTGGAGCGTGCCGGTGCAGGTGGTCGCCCGGATCGAGGCGGCCGGCGACGCGCTGGTGCTGCACGGGATCCGGCACCGCCGCGACGACGAGCTGCGCGCCGGCTTCGCCGCCGGCCGGCGGGACGCCACTCACCTGGCCACGCTGGCCAGCCTGCACCACCACTTCCCGAGCGTGCGGGTCCGCCCGGACGGCACCATCCGGGTCGCCGACGGACCCGCCGGGTTCACCGGCGCGCCGGAACAGGTCGCCTTCGCCGTCGCGGCCTGCCGCGAACTGTGGGGCGACACGGCGGCGACCGCCGGCCGCTGGGCGGAGCACGCCGCCCGGGTGCTCGCCCGCGCCGGGCACCGCACCGACGCCGCCTCGCACGCCGGCTGGGCGGCCTTCACCCGCACCAGCCTGCGTCGCGGGCTGGGCACCGAATCGTACGAGTGACCGGAGGTAGCACATGGCCCGCAACGAGTTCCGCTTCGTGGTCGACGGCGTCGACCTGAGCCCCGAGCAGCAGACCCTGATCGCCGCGGAGATCCAGAAGGCCGGCCTGGCCGCCCTGCGTACCGCCGACGCCAGGCTGACCAACCCGCTGACCGTCGGCCACGGCAACATCAAGCTGCGTCCCGAGTGGTACGGCCTCTGGGTCATCGACGGTCCGTTCGCCCAGGACCTCGGGCAGAAGATCAACGACATCGGGTTCTGGATCCAGCGGTGACCGACGCCGCCCCGCCGGCCGGCACGCCGGAGCGGATGTGCCCGAGCACCCCGGCGTCGAACGCCACGGTGTTCCTCGGCATGATCACTCCGGCGGGCCGGGTGGCCTACGTGACCCCGGCCGTACCGGCCGAGGTGGCGCTCGCCGGGCTCGGTGACTCCGACGAGCCGATCGAGTCGCGGGCCCGGCTCGCCGGCCCGTGCGTCACGTCGTCCTGTGGCTTCTGGACCGGCTCGCACTGCGGCCTGGGCGCCCGGATGGCCGCCTCGTACGCCGAGACCGCCCCGCCCGCGGAGGAGACGCTGCCGAAGTGCGCGATCCGGCGTACCTGCCGGTGGTTCGCCGAACAGGGACCGGCCGCCTGCCCGGCGTGCGCGCACGTGGTGACCGACGCGCGGCTCTGAGGGCTCCTCCTTGTCGGACCCTTCGGCTAGCGTCGTGAGGTCATGGAGCCGCGGTTCGGCCAACACCTCATCGGGCGGGAGCATCCCGCTGCGCTGCTGCGCGCTGAGGTGACCCGGCTGGTCGACAGTCACGGCGGTCTCGTCCTGGTCACCGGCGAGCCGGGCATCGGCAAGACCACGCTGGTCTCGGCCGCCGCCGACGAGGCCCGCCGCAGCGGGGCGCTGGTGCTCGGCGCCGCCTGCTGGGACTCCGACACCGCCCCTGACTACTGGCCCTGGGTGCAGGTGCTGCGCCGGCTGGCCCGGTCCGCCGACGACCCGCGCGGGGTGCGGGAGGCGGCCGCCGCGGGCCTGGCGGCACTGCTCGGCGAGCGCGCCCCCGGCGACCCGGCCGAGCCCGGCGACCCGGCCGAGCCCGGCGACCCGGCCGAGCCCGGCGACCCGGCCGAGCCCGGTGACGCGGCCGAGCCCGGTGACGCCGGCCGGGCCGAGTTCGACAGGCACGACGCGGTGACCGCCGCCCTGGTCGCCGTCGCCCAGCACCGGCCGGTCGCCGTGGTCCTCGACGACCTGCACTGGGCCGACCCGGCGTCGCTGCGGCTGCTCCAGTTCGTCACCCAGCACGCCTGGTTCGAGCGGCTGCTGCTGATCGGCACCTACCGGGACGCCGAAGTCGAATCCGGCGACCACCCGCTGCGGCAGTGGCTGCTGCCGCTCACCGCCAAGGCCACCACCGTCACGCTCGCCGGGCTGGGCCGCGCCGAGGTGGCCGCGCTGATGGCCCGCACCGCCGGCCGGGAGCCCGGCGCGAGCCTCGTCGACGAGGTGCACCGGCGCACCGGCGGGAATCCGTTCTTCGTCGAGCAGACCGCCCGGCTCTGGCACACCCACGGCCTGACCGACACCGTCGCCCCGGGCGTACGGGAGGTGGTGCGCCGCCGGCTCGACCAGTTGCCCGCCGGAGTGGTCGAGGCGCTCACGGTTGCCGCCGTGCTCGGCCGCGAGTTCGACGGGCGGACGCTCGCGGCCTGCGTACCCGCTCCGGTCGCGCAGGTCGACCGGCTGCTCGGCCGCGCCGCCGCGGCCCGGCTGGTGCTGCCCCGCGACGGCGGCCGGTTCGTCTTCGTGCACGACCTGGTCCGCGAGACGCTCTACGACGGGCTGGCCGACGACGAACGGCGGGCCCGGCACGCGGCGGTGGTCCGGGCCGCCGACCGGTCGGACGCGCTCGCCGGCGCGCTCAGCCCGGCCCACCTGGCCCGGCACGCCTGGCTGGCCGGCGCCGAGCTGGACCCGGAACGCGCCGGTGACCTGCTGCTGGCCGCCGCCCGCGACGCCGGGGGCCGGATCGCCGTGGACGAGTCGGTACGGCACTACCGGCGCGCGCTCGAACTGACCGGCGAGCCCGGCCGACGGGTCCGGGTGCTGCTGGAACTGGCCGGGCTGCTGCACCACGCCGGCCCGCCGGCCGAGGTGGAGCGGCTGCTGGCCGAGGCCGCCGCGCTGGCCCGGGAGCTGCCCGATCCCGGCGTGCTGACCCGGGTGGCGCTCATCGCGCACCGGCAGCACTCCGCCACCCGCCGCCGGCTCGACGCCGCCGAGCTGGTCCGCGAGGCGTACCGGCGGTCGATCGCGGAGCCGGACCCGGAACGGCCGGTACGCGCGCTGGTCACCGACCTGATCACCGCCACCGAGACGCTCGCCCGGCACGGCCGCGACGACGAGGCGCTCACCTTCAGCCTGTGGGCCCGCCACGACACCACATGGGGGCTCGGCACCGCGCAGGAGCGGGCCGTGGTCACCGCCGAGATCCGGGAGGTGGCCCGCCGCAGCGGCGACCGGGAGACCGAGCTGTGGGCCACGGCGCTGCGCTGGGTCGCGCTGCTGGAGCTGGGCGATCCGGGCTACCGGCAGGAGCTGACCGCGTTCGTGGCCGGCGCGCGGCGCGACGACGTGGCCCGGCAGCGGGTGGCGGCGATCGCGGACACCGCCATCATCGCCGCCTTCCAGGGCGACCTCGCCGCCGCCGAGGCGGGCTTCGCCGAAGCGGAGAGCTACCGCGAGCCGGGGCACTCCGACCACGCGTTCATGACGCACCACATGCGCTGGTCGATGCTGCTGCTGTACGGCCGCCTCGCCGAGGCCGAGGCGGTGCTCGACCGGGTGGGCGCCGGGCACCCGCAGGCCGAGCTGCTCCGGGCGATCACCGCCGCCGAGCGCGGCGACGCGGCCACGGTGCTGAGGCTCACCGCCGCGATCGAGGCCGCGGGCACCGCGTACCCCCGGTCGGTGTCGCCGTTGTGGCTGCGCCTGCGGGCGCAGGCGGCGGCAGCGGACGGCGACCCGGCGCGGTGCGCGGCGGTGCGGGCCGACCTGGCCCCGCACCGCGGGCAGTGGGCGGCGGCGTTGTTCGGCTGCGACATCGTCGGCCCGGTCGACCTGTGGCTGGGCGGTGTGGACGCGGCCGAGGGCCGGTGGGACGAGGCGGTCGACTGCTACACGGCGGCCCGGGACGCCGCCGACCGGCTGGGCGCCCGGCCCTGGTCGGTGCTGGCCCGGGCCGCTCTGGTGGGCGCGCTCGCCGGGCGTCACGGGCCGGGCGACGCGGCCGAGACGCGGCGACTGCGGGCCGAGACGGTGGCCGAGGCGCGGTCGCTGGGGATGATCCAGGTGGTGGAGCGGCTGGGTGCGGCGGATCCCGCCCCGGCGGCGGCGTCCGCGGTGGTCGCGCCGGTGGCGGCCCGGCTCGGCGCGGGTGTTCCGGCCCTGGCCGTCGCGGCGTCGCCGCCCGGCCGGCGGGGCGCGTCGGGCCTGTCCCGGGCGGGTGTGGTGCACGGGAGCGCACGGCCGCCCGACCCCGGCGCGGACGTGGTGCGGCCCGAGTTCCGTCCGGACGGGCCGGTGTGGCGCCTCGCCTACGACGGCGTCGTGGTGCACCTGCCCGACGCCAAAGGGCTGCACGACCTGCGCCTGCTGCTGAGCCGTCCCGGCACGGACGTGCCCGCCGTCGAACTGCTCGACCCGGCGGCCGGCCCGGAAGTCGTCGCCGCGCGCCGCCTCGGCGCCGATCCGGTGCTCGACGACGAGGCGAAGGCCCGCTACCGCCGGCACCTGCGGCGGCTCGACGACGAGATCGACCGGGCGGCGGCCCGGGACGACGCTCGGCGGCTGGCCGAGCTGGACGCCGAGCGCGCGGCGCTGCTGAACCAGTTGCGTGCCGCCGCCGGGCTGGCCGGGCGCGACCGGCGGCTCGGTGACCAGGCGGAACGGGCGCGCAAGGCGGTCACCGGGCGGATCCGGGACACCCTGCGCCGCATCGACGAGCGGCATCCGGCGCTCGCCGCGCACCTGCGCGAGTCGGTCACCACCGGCGGCGCCTGCCGCTACCGGCCGGCCGAGCCGGTGCCCTGGCGGCTCTGACCGACGAGGTGGCGGGGGCCGAGCGGCCCCCGCCACCGTCGTCGCGTCAGCGGCGGTTGTAGCGGTACATCGTCAGGGTGCCGAACACGACCACGAAGACGGCGCTCCAGAGCAGCATCCACATGGTGCTCGGGGCGTCCATCGAGCCGGCCATCGCCGCGCGGACCGAGGTGACGAGCTGGGTGATCGGGTTGATCTTGACGAACGCCTGCAGCCAACCGGGCATGGTGGACGGGTCGACGAACACGTTGCTCAGGAACGTCAGCGGGAACAGCACCATCATGCTGGTCCCCATCACCGACTTCTCGCTGCGCAGCACCAGGCCGAAGAACGTCCACACCCAGGAGAACGCGAACGAGAAGACCACCAGCAGTCCGATCCCGGCGAGCACCCCGAGCAGCCCGCCGTCGGGACGGAAGCCGAGCACCACGCCCACGGTCAGGATGACCACGGCGGCCAGGACGTAGCGCAGTACGTCGCCGAAGATCATCCCGACGAGCGCCGACGGCCGCCAGACCGGCAGCGTACGGATCCGGTCGAAGACGCCCTTCTCGATGTCGCTGTTCAGCCCGACCCCGGTGTACATGGTGATCATCACGACGCTGGTGACCATGATGCCGGGTAGGAAGAACTGCAGGTACGCACGCGGGCTGTCGGCGAGCGCGCCACCGAACAGGTACGTGAACATCAGCACCATGATGATCGGGAACGCGGTCACGTCGAACAGCTGCTCCGGCACGTGCTTGATCTTCAGCAGCGCCCGCCAGCCGAACGTCAGCGACGCCGACAACGCGCTGGGCCGGACCGGCCGCTCGGCCGGAGCGAGCACGGTGGCCAGCGCCTCGGCGGACGGCATGTAGACGGACGGCGACCGCCCGGTGCTGATCGCGGTGTCGCTCATCGCGCCGCCTCCAGTTCGTCGTCCCGCTCGTCCGCCGGGACGGCCGGGTGGTCGGTCAGGGCCAGGAAGACCTCGTCCAGGCTGGGCTGGCCGAGGGAGAAGTCGTCCACCACGATGCCGGCGGCGGCCAGCTCACCGAGCGCCCGCGCCGCCTGCGTACCGGCCTCCAGATCGGTGCCGTGCTCGCCGACGCGGGCGGTCAGCGCCGCCGGATCCGCGGCGAGCTGCACCGGTACGCCGAGCGACGCCCGCAGCACCTGCTCGGCCTGCGGCCGCTGCTCCGGATCGCGTAGCCGGATGTGGACGCTGCCCGCGCCGATCGACGACTTCAACTCGCCCGGGGTGCCCTCCGCGATCACCCGGCCGTGGTCGACCACAGCGATCCGGCCGGCGAGCTGGTCCGCCTCGTCCAGGTACTGCGTGGTCAGCAGCACCGTCGTGCCGTACGCCACCACCGCCCGCACGATCGCCCACACCTGGTTGCGGCTGCGCGGGTCCAGCCCGGTGGTCGGCTCGTCGAGGAACAGCAGGTCCGGCGTGTTGAGGATGCTCGCGGCGATGTCGATGCGCCGCCGCATCCCGCCGGAGTACTTCTTCACCTGCCGTCCCGCCGCCTCGGTCAGCCCGAACGCGGCGAGCAGTTGCTCGGCCCGGTCCCGGGCGCCGGCCCGGCCCAGCCCGAGCAGCCGGCCCAGCAGGACCAGGTTCTCCGCGCCGGTCAGGTCCTCGTCCAGCGAGGCGTACTGGCCGGTCAGGCTCACCCGGGCGCGCACCGCGTCGGCCTCGCGCACCACGTCGTGCCCGAAGACCCGGGCCGTGCCGGCGTCCGGGCGCAGCAGCGTCGCCAGCACGCGTACGGCGGTGGTCTTCCCGGCGCCGTTCGGGCCCAGGACGCCGTAGACGGTGCCGGCGGGAACCCGCAGGTCCAGCCCGTCGAGTGCCCGGGTCGAACCGAAGGACCGGACCAGGCCCTCGGCCTCGACGGCCAGGCCGGTGTTCCGGTTGCTCATATATCGCTACCTCTCTCGTCGGTGTCTCGACAGGCGTACGGGCGTGCCGCCAGACCGATCGCCTGTTTCAACGAGGCCGGGATGCTGTGGTGTTGTGCCGGCCTCACCCCGGAGGCGCCAGACGGCCCGCCAGATCCGATCTGGCGGTGGCGATTCCCGGTCGACGACGGCCGGTACGGGAGGAAGTCGGGGTTATGACCGTTCCCGCAGCAGTCCGCCGGATGACCGGTCGCGGACAGTGCGCGATCGATCGTCTGCCATATGCTGCGCCGGCATCCGACGCACGGGGGGCGTGTTCCGGTTGTGGTGACGCGGACGCCTCTTGAGCGCATTGAAACCGAGAGGGGTCCACCGTGTCCATCGTCCGAAGAGTGCTCGGCGCACTCGCCGTGGCGGCCCTGGCCGTCACCGCCGCACCCACCGCCGCCGGTGCGGCGGATCCGGCAGGCGTGCTCCACCTGACCGTGACCAGGCTCGACGGCAGCCCGGCCGCCGGTAACGTCGCCGTGACGGCCGCCGACAGCAGTTACGACAAGGATCTCCTGCCGCTGGACGAGTCCGGCCGGCTCAGCGTGGAGGTGCCGGCCGGCGACTACAAGATCGCCATCACCCCGGTGTACGGCGACGGCCAGGACGACGAGGTGCTCAGGCAGTGGGTGCCGGGCCGGAGCAGTTGGGCGCAGGCCGGAACGGTCCGGGTGTCCGCGGGGGACACGACGGAGGTCTCCGAGCGCCTGCTCGCGCCCAGCGGGTCGACCCTGCGGGCGCGCGACGCGGTCACCGGCGCCGAGGTCGACGGGCTGTGCGTGTTCCTCGACCCCCGGCGCAATCCGTGCGGCGACACCCGGGTGACCGTCCCGCCGCTGATCCCCGGCCCGCAGGAGGTGTGGGTCTACACCCGGGACGACACCCACCTGCCCCGCTACGCCACGGTGAACGTCCTCGCCGACGGCAGCGGCACCGCCGTGGTCGTCCTGACCCCGGCCGCGAACGTGGTCTCCCGGGTGGTCGACGCGGCGACCGGCGCACCGGTCGCCGGGGCCTGTGTGACGCCAGCGCCCGCCGGTACCGGCGAACTCCCCGACAACCCGGGACGGTACTGCTCCGACGCCTCCGGGAACGTCCGCGTCGGCCTGGTCGCGGCCGGCTCCTGGAACCTGTTCGCCCGCCCCGCCGGCGGATCGGCGTACGGCGCGCAGTGGGTCGGCGCGACCGGCGGCACCGGTGACGCGAAGCAGGCCCGGGTGGTCACCCTCCGGGCCGGGCAGACGGTCACCGTGCCCCCGATCCGGCTCGACCGCGCCGGTGTCGTCACCGGCACCGTGACCAGCGCGGCCACCGGCAGGCCGGCGACCTCCGGCACCGTGACGCTCGCACCCGAGTCGGGCTTCTTCCCCGATTGGGGTGTGGAGCTGGACGCGCAGGGCCGCTACCGGATCGACTGGCTCGGCCCGTACGCCTGGCCGCTGCTGTTCACCACCGCCGACAACGCCACGCAGTGGTCCGGCGGGTTCGCCCTGCGGGGCAAGGCCGTGCCGGTCACGGTCCGGGCCGGCGCCACCACCGTCTACAACCTTGCGGTACGGCGTGGCGTCCTGGTCACCGGCCGGCTCGTCGACCCGGAGGGCCGCCCGGTGGTCGCCGAGCTGACGGTGCGCAACGCGCGTACCCGTGAGGTCATCGGCTGGACGCTGGATCGTGACGGCGAGTACGCGCTGCGGGTGCTCGGCCCCCAGCCGGTCACCGTGGCGTGGCTGTGGACGCCGCCCTACGTCAACTACGCCGGCTGGTACGACGGCGCGACCCGCCCGGCCGACGCCACCGAGGTGACCCTGCCGGGCACCGGCACCCTGCGGCTGGACGTCGCTGTCGACCGGTTCCCGGCCGGCTGAACGACATGAGCCGGTCGATCGGCACGAGCCGGACGAGCGGCACGGGCCGGGTGGCGTGTGAGCCACCCGGCCCGGCGCCGGTCAGCGCGCCGAGTCCAGCCGGGTCCGCTGCTCGGCGGTCAGCTCCAGGTCGACGGCGGCCAGGCTCTCCTCCAGCTGCGCCACCGAGGAGAAACCGACGAGCGGGATCGACGGGATGTCCCCGCCCATCAGCCAGGCCAGCACCACCTGGTTGACTGTGGCACCGGTCTCGGCGGCCACCGCCCGCAACGCCGCCAGCCGGGCCGGGGTGGCGGGCACCACGTACTCCTCGCCGAGCCGCTCCGGCCGGACGTACGCGCCCTTCAGCAGCGGCGAGTACGCGACCAGCGTGAGCTGCGGCTCGGTACGCAGGTAGCTGAGCAGGTCCGGGCCGACCCAGCCGACGTCGCCGTCCGGGTCCAGCTCGCTCGGCACGTCCAGCCGCCGGGGCAGGTAGCTGCGGTGGTACTGGAGCACCTCGTACCCGGGCAGGCCGGCCGCGGCGGCGAGCGCGCGGGCCCGCTCGACCCGCCAGGCGCGGTGGTTGCTGGCGCCCAGCAGCCCGACGGTGCCCTCGGCGACCAGCTCGGCGAAGCCCTCCACGGTCTCCCGCATCGGGACCGTCCGGTCCTCGATGTGGGCGTAGAGCAGGTCGAGCCGCTCCACGCCGAGGCGCTCCCGGCTGCGCTCGGCGGACTCGCGGATCACCTTCGCCGACAGCCCCTCCGGGTTGTCGACGTAGCTGGTGCCGGGAGCGAGCGGACGGGCGCCCAGCTTCGTCGCGATGACCACCTCGTCGCCGATCCCGCGGCTGCGCCGCCAGCGGCCGAGCAGCTCCTCGCTCTCGCCACCCTGGCCCCCGTCGTGCCAGAAGGCGTAGTTGTCCGAGGTGTCGATGAAGGTGCCGCCCGCCTCGACGTACCGGTCGAGGATGGCGAACGAGGTGGCCTCGTCGGTGGCGGTGCCGAACAGCATCGCGCCGAGACTGAGCACGCTGACCTCGCGGCGGGTGGCCGGGTCCGTGCCGATGGTGCGGTAGCGCATGTCTTCCTCCCCGTCGGAGCTTTGCCGGCCACCCTGCCCCTTCGAGTGCGCGCGAAGTCAACAACGGAGGGGCCCGGGTCTCCCCGGGCCCCTCCGACGTGCGACTGCTCAGCTCGGGATGTAGTCGAACTCGTCCGGGTTCGGGCCCGTCCGGCCGGCCTCGCCCCGGTCCAGCGAGGTGAGCCGCTCCATCGCGGTGTCGTCGAGCGTGAAGTCGAAGATCGCGAAGTTCTCCTCGATCCGCTTCGGCGTGGTCGACTTCGGGAAGACGACGTCGCCGCGCTGCACGTGCCAGCGCAGCACCACCTGGGCCGGGGTCCGGCCGACCTGCTCGGCCACGTCGACGACTGTCGGGTCGTCGAGCACCTTGCCCTGCGCGATCGGCGACCACGCCTCGGTGAGGATGCCGTGCGCCTTGTCGTACGCCCGCACCTCCTCGTTGCCGAGGTAGGGGTGCACCTCGATCTGGTTGACCGCCGGCACCACGTCCGCCTCGGCGGCCAGCCGCTCCAGGTGCGCGACCTGGAAGTTGGACACGCCGATCGACCGGACCGTGCCCGCGTTACGCAGTTCCTCCAGCACCTTCCAGGTGGAGACGAAGTCGCCGTCGTAGCGGGTGGGCAGCGGCCAGTGGATCAGGAACAGGTCGAGGTAGTCGAACTTCAGCTCCCGCAGCGACTGCTCGAACGCCTTGCGGGCGTCGTCCGGGCGGTGGAAGCCGTTGTTCAGCTTGCTGGTGACGAAGACCTCGCCGCGGTCCAGCCCGGAGGCGCGCAGCGCCTGACCCACCTCGGCCTCGTTGCCGTACATCTGGGCGGTGTCGATGTGCCGGTAGCCGACCTCCAGCGCGGTGCCGACGGCCCGGACGGTGTCCTTCGGCTCGATCTGGAAGACGCCGAAGCCGAGCTGCGGGATGGTGTTGCCGTCGTTGAGTGCGATGTCCGGAATGCCGTTCTGGGCCATGAGAGCCTCATCTCCGATCGTGCGGTGCCGGGGCGCGTCCGTGCCGACCGCCCCGGCCGTGTCAACCGGATGTCTCTACCCGCTCGCCACGCTTCCTCACATCGGGGACGAGCGTCAACCCCAGATCGACCGCGCCCACTCGGGGTGGTCGACGAACGGGTTGCGGTTGCCCTGCCAGCGCTCGTGGATGCGCTGGTTGCGGCGCTTCTCGAAGGCGTCCGGCGGATCCTGGTCGTTCCAGGCCAGCAGCTTCGACAGCCGCCCGAGGCGGGGCGCGGAGCCGTTGGAGACCGAGTCGTTCGGTTCCAGGTCCGGCCAGCCGTCGTCGCCCTCGTACCGGATCGCCATGTAGAGGATCATGCGGGCCACGTCGCCCTTCACCGCGTCGCGCGGCTCGAACGAGTCGGCGTCGGTGTAGCAGCCGGGCGCCTCGGCCACCGTGCCGCCGCCCGAGTCGAAGTCCTTGTTGCCGCGCGACGAGTTGACCGACACGTCCTCCGGGCGCAGGTGGTGCACATCGGTGCCGGGACCGGTGGCGGTGCCGAAGTCGCCGTGCGACTTGGCCCAGACGTGCTCCCGGTTCCAGTCGTTCGCGCCGCCGCCGTTGCTCGTCTTGCTCTGTGACCGTCCGCTGTAGAGCAGGACCACGTTCGCCGGGTTGGCCGGATCCTGGTCGGTGTCCTTGAGCGCGTCCCACACCTGGTCGTAGCTGAGTTTCGTCTGCACCCTGATGATGCCGTGCAGCGCGGTGCGCAGCGCCGGCCCGGTCTTGCCGGCCGCGCTCGCGTAGTACGCGTCCGGCCCGGCGGTGCCGGTCGGGGCCGGGGTCGGGGTCGGCGTGGGACTCGGCGTGGTGCCGCCGCCGAGGCTCATCGCGGTCGGGTTCTTCAGCCCGCCGTGGCTGAAGTACGCGGTGAGCGTGCCGGTCGCGGTCACCTGCCGTCCCCGCAGCGACGGGTTGGTGAGCAGCCCGTAGGTGCTCCGCCAGGCGGCCGTCACCTGCACGTACAGCATCCGGGCGGTGCCGGTCTCGCCGGCCTGGTCGGCGATGGCGATCGCGGTGTCGGCGGTGAAGCCCGAGGTGAGCACCGTGGTGGTGGCGGTGGGCTGGCCGATGACGTAGCCGGTGACGGTGGCCGTCCGGCCGTCCTGGGCGGCGAGGGCCTGCGCCACGGTCAGTGTGGTCGCGGCCGACGCGGCGCCGGTCACGCCGAGTGGGAACGCGACCGCGACGGCGAGCACGACCGCCGCGATCAGCCGCCCGGGTCGCGAGCGGGTGACGCACTTGATATTCATGATCAGCGATGTTAGTCGCCGCCGCGCGGTTTGAGGAGGGGGCGCGCTGCCCGCTACGTCACGACGCCGCCAGCCGGGCGTAGACGTCGCCGGAGCGACCGGCCGGGCGGTACGTCTCGAGCAGGCGTACCAGCCCGGCCGCGTCCAGCCACCTCTCGCTGGCGAACCGCATGGTCTCCACCGGCGAGTAGTTGTAGCGGTAGCCGCCCGCCGTCGCGCCCAGCCGTTCCACGAGCTCCAACGCGGCCAGCGCGGCGTCGTGCGCGGGCGGCAGGTACTCGAACGACAGCCCGCGCACCGGATGACTCAGCCCGGCCAGCACGTCGACCTCGAAGCCCTCGACGTCGACCTTGCAGAACGCCGGTACGCCGTGCCGCGCGACCAGGTCGTCCAGCGTCACCACCGGCACCTCGACCGACCTGTCCCAGCGGACCCCGGCGAAGCTCGGATCGGCGGTGACCGACTCGATCCACGACGACGACATGGTGGACACCGTCGGCGTCGCGCTGGACAGTTCCAGCCGCGCGCTCCCGGACCGCGCACCGACCGCCGTCGGCTCGATCGTCACGTCGGCGTCCCGGCCGAAGCCCAGGCGCAGCACCCGCAGGCAGTCCGGCTGTGGCTCCACCGCGACCACCCGCGCGCCCAGCCGCCGCCAGGTACGCACCCGGCCGCCGACGTGGGCGCCGATGTCGAAGCCGAGGTCGCCGGGGGAGAGGAACTGCCCGTAGAGCTGCCGGGCACGCCAGTGCTTGGCCGGTTGACCGTGGTAGACGGCCAGGGAACGGGTGATCCCCCAGGCCCGCGCGAGCATCGTCACGACATCCCTAACTGTGAGTGGTGGACTTCGGCCCGAACGCGTGCAGGAACCGGTCGCGGAACGACTCCATCGGCCAGACCGGGGCCTGCGGATCGGGGTTGAGGCCGTCCTGCCAGCCCCATCCGGCGATGCGGTCGAGCACTGCCGGGTCCTTGGCGACGACGGTGATGGGCACGTCCTTGCCGGCGCCCTCACCGGTGACCGCCCGGGCCGGCTGGTGGTCGCCGAGGAACACGAGCACCAGGTTCTCGTCACCGTAGCGCTGCACGTAGGAGATGAGCGTGCGCAGCGTGTAGACCACCGACTGCCGGTACGCCTCCCGGGTGCCCTCCGCCGAGCGGTCGGCACGCGCGGTTCCCTTGTAGACCGAGCCGTCACCGACGTCGTCCCAGTCCACGAGCGGCGGCACCGGCGTCCACGGGATGTGGCTGGACAGCAGCGGGATCTCGGCCATCACCGGCGCGTGCCCGGGTCCGCGCTCGCGGCGCTGGAACGTCGACAGCGTGTACTGGTCCGGGGGCGAGGAGAAGCTGAACAGCGGCCCCCGGTAGCCGAGTTCCTTCATGCCGTACACCTGGTCGGGGGAGAAGAAGTCGGCTTCCGGCCAGGCCCGGGTGAGCGCCGGCATGACCAGCGTGGTCCGCCAGCCGGCGCGCTTGAACGCGCCGTTGAGGGTCAGGTGGTCGCTGCGTACCAGGTTGGTGTAGCGCAACTGGTTGTCCGCCCGGATGCCGCTCATCAGCGTGGCGTGGGCGAGCCAGCTCCCGCCGCCGGTGGTGGACGAGGTGAGGAACGCGCTGCGGCTGCCGTACCCGGCCGCGCGTAGCTGCCGGGTCCCCTCGTCCAGGACGGCGTCCACCTCCGGCGCGAGATCCGGGTCCTCGAGCGCGACCCGGCCGTAGCTCTCCACGAACGTGAACAGCACGTCCTTGCCGCGCAGCGCGGTCAGCAGTTCGTCGCCCGGCACGTTCTGGAACGGGTCGCCGGCGAGCTGCGTGTTCAGCGTCTCCTGGTCGTTGAGGCCCGCTCGTACCTGCCGGGCCCGGTCGTAGAGACCGGCCGCCACCGTGTCGGCGGCGACCGGGACGCCCGGCACGATCTGCGCGCCGAGCACGGCGCAGACCACCCAGGCGGCGGCGAGCGCGGTGGTCGCGCGCGCGGAGACCATCCGGTGGCCGGCCACGACCCGGGCCAGCCGCCGCGCCGACAGCGTCACCAGCAGCGGTACGGCGAGAACGGCGACCACTGCCAGCGCCACCGCACCCACCTCGGCGGCCCGGCCGTACGACTCGGACAGGAACTCCGCGCCCGCGCCGAGGAACGTCCAGTCGGCGATCAGGTCGAAGGGGCGGTCCAGGACCAGCGAGAACCCGAGGTCGGCGACCTTGAGGACGAGGACCAGGCCGAGCAGCGCGCCGAGGATCGTGGCCACCACCCGGCGCGGACGCGGTGGCAGGACCAGCAGCAGGGCGACGGCGATCAGCCCCTCCACCGGGATGCGCAGGAACGCGCCGGGACTGAACTCGTTGACGTCGCTCGGCGCGACGAGTGCCACCAGCACGAGCGCGGCGGCCAGCGTGGTGGCCGTCGCGGCGAGCAGCCGCCGGGCGTGCGGTCGCCCGGGCACCGCAGCATCGTCGGTCGTGGTGCCGGCGTTGTCGTCGGTCGTGGTGGCGTTCGGGGCGTCGTCGCCGTCCGCCCGGCGGGACAGGTCGGTCACCGGTGCCGCCCGCCTACCTCGGCGGGCTGGCGCGCGATCCGCACGTCCGGCGTCCACTCGGAGTGGTGACCCGCCGGCGCGGGGGAGACCGGCGCGGCCGGGAGTGCGCGCGGCACCGGCCGTACGCGGTGCCGCCACAACCAGGCGACGTCACGGCCGAACGACTCGACGAGCATCGCGAGCGCGCCGAGAAGCACCGCGACGGCGAGCAGCCGGGGCAGAACGCCCGCGGCCACCACCGCCAGCGCGATGCCCTGCGTGGCGGCCACCACCTTGCGCCAGTAGCGCGGCGGCAGTGAGCCGCGCATCCACGGCAACACCCAGCCGGCGGCGACGAAGACGTACCGCATCGCGCCGATCACCAGCACCCAGGCGCCCACCTGGTCGGCGACGTACCCGCAGAGGACCAGGACCAGGAAGGAATCGACCTCCATGTCGAACCGGGCGCCCAGCGCACTGGTCGTGCCGGTACGCCGGGCCACCTGCCCGTCGACCCAGTCGAGCGACAGCGCCACCGCGCTCAGCGCGACGAGCACCGGCACCACGATCGGCTCGCGGAACGAGTCGACGGTCAGCGCGGCCACGCCACCGGCGAGCGTCGCCCGGGTGAGCGTCACCCAGTCGGCCGGGCCGAGCCGGTCCGCGCCCGAGCGGCGCAGCCCGTATCCGAGCGCCGCGACCGTCACCACCCCGAAGAGCAGACCGGCAAGCCAGCCGTACGCGCTCAGGCCGACCGTGCCGGCCAGGGCCGCGAGTACGCCGACCTGGAGAATCGCCCCCGCGAATGGATCAGTTCGAAGTGCGGACACCATGCCTCCGAGGTAGACGTCACGAACCACACGTGTGTACGGAGAACATGCCCGAACAGTTCGTTCTGATGCCGGAAACGCGCCAGCGGATGTGGCATGTCACGTCGGCCGGCGGGGCGGCGCGCGGTCAGCGCGCCCGGTCGGCGGTGTCCTCGTCGCGCCGGGCCAGCGCCGAACGGCGGTAGCCGTACAGCGCGTAGACGAGCGCGCCGAGCAGGAACCAGGCGCCGAACCGCAGCCACGTCACCGGGTCGAGGAACGTGATCAGCTCGGCGGCCTGCCGGATCGGCAGGAAGCCGGCGATCAGCGCCGAGCCGACACCGACGATCCAGGTGACCCGGGTCGGCACCCGGCGTCCGGCGAGCCGCACCCGCATGGACGAACGTAGATCATCGACGCGAAGATCGCAGCGCGACGGCGGCGGTCAGCCCGGCGGCGGGCTCGTCACCAGCCGCCAGTACTGCCGTTTGCCCTCGTCGCGGACCACGACGCCGAGCCGGGCCAACTCCCCGTGCAGCTCCCGGGTCTCGGCGTCGTTGCCCCCGTCGAGCGCCCGCTGCCGGGCACGCAGCAGGGCGTCCGCGCCGGGCGGCAGGCCGGGCAGCCCTTCCACCCACCGCCGGTACGCGTGCCGGTGCGGGTCCTGGCCGGTCCACGGCCAGCCCTGCCGGGTGAACGCCTCCCGCAGCCGCTCGGCGTCCAGGTCGGACTTCTCCCGGGCCAGTTCGCCACCGGCGCTGTCGAGCAGCACCAGTGCCTTGCCGTCGACGAACACCCCCGCCACGCCGGCGCGGGCCAGGTCCCGGCCGTGCCCGTCGCGGTGCAGCCGTACCGTCCGGTGCCCGACCGTGACGGTCAGCCGCTCGCGGACCGCCACCACCGCCAGGAACAGGCCGCCGAGCAGGCCCGCACCGGCCCCGATCGGGTACGACCGCTCGTCCGGCCACCGGGCGAGCAGCTCGAACAGGCCCTGGAACGGGAACCAGGCCAGCCCGGCGATCCAGCCGGACAGCGCGGTCAGCCCGGCGCCCAGCCCCGCCCCGAGCAGCGGGAACCCCGCCCACATCAGCACCAGCTCGCCGCGTCCGCCGTCGACCACGACGTCCTCGCCGGGTTGCCGGACGGCCACGGTCAGGACACCTCCCGGCGCATGGTGCGGACCAGGCCGGCGACCAGCGGCAGGAGCACCCAGACGGCGAGCGAGACGCCGAGCCGGCCCCACTGCCCGCCGGTCACCTCGGCGCCGAGCAGCGGCTCCATCGTGTACGAGGTGTCCAGCCAGCGGGCCGGCTCACGCAGCGCGGAGATCATCGCGGCGAGCAGGCTCCACACGGTGGGCAGCAGCAGGTAGGTGACGATCGCCAGCGGCGTGTTCAGCAGCAGCAGGCCGAAGGCGGCACCCATCAACACGCTCGCCACCTGGAACACGGCCGCGTGCGGCAGCAGTCGCCAGTCGAACGCCCAGGCGCCCGCCCCGCCGGTGGCGCGGGCGGCGAGCGTGCCGACGGCGGCGACGGCCAGGCAGACCAGCACCGAGGCGAGCGCGGCGAGCACCACCGCGGCGAGCTTGGCGACGATCACCCGTTCCCGGCGGGGCACCAGCGCGAACGTGGTGAGCGCGCTGCGCTGCGACCACTCGCCGGTGATGGAGAGGATGCCGAGCACCGGCAGCAGCAGCCCGACCGGCAGCAGCGACGGGGTGAAGAAGGCGGTGAACGTCTGGTCCGCCGCGTCGACGACGAACAGCTGCACCACCACGATCGCGGCCGCGATCAGCCCGATCGTGATCAGCAGCCAGCGTCCGGCCCGGGTGTCGGCGAGTTTGCGCAGCTCCACGGCGGTCAGCCGGGCCAGCGAGGGACCGGCGACGGCCGGCTCGTGCCGTGGCGGAGCGGTCGGAACGGCAGTGGTGGTCATCGGACGGCCTCCTTGGTCGACGCGCCGGCGGTGAGGGTGAGGAAGAGCTGTTCCAGGCCGCCGCTGCCGGCCGGGCGCAGCTCGGTGAGGACCAGTCCGGCGTCCGCCGCGGCCTGGCCGACCTGGCCCGGCTCGGCCCGGACGACGAAGCCGCCGTCGGTGCCGGCGGTGGCGGGCAGCGCGGCCCGGTCCAGCGTCAGGCGCAGGGCGTGCGGGTCACGGGCCCGCACGAGCGTGCCGGCACCGGCGAGCAGCTCGTCCTTGCCGCCCTGGGCGACCACCCGGCCGCCGCCGATCACCACCAGCCGGTCGGCCACCGCCTCCACCTCGCGCAGCAGGTGCGAGGAGAGCAGCACCGTGCCGCCCCGGTCGGCGAAGTCGCGCAGCAGGCCGCGCATCCAGAAGATCCCCTCCGGGTCGAGGCCGTTCGCCGGCTCGTCCAGGATCAGGACCCGGGGGTCACCCAGCAGCGCCAGCGCCAGGCCGAGCCGCTGCCGCATGCCCAGGGAGTACGCGCCGACGCGGCGCCGGGCCGCGGTGTCGTTCAGCCCGACCTGGTCGAGTACCGCCGCCACCCGTCCCCGGTCCACGCCCATGGTCCGGGCGGCGAGGGTGAGCGTCTCCCGCCCGGTGCGCCCGGCGTGCTGCGCCGAGGCGTCGAGCAGCACGCCGATCTCCCGCCCCGGATTGGGCAGGTGCCGGTAGGGGTGGCCGCCGACTGTGGCGCCGCCCGAGGTGGGCGGTGTCATCCCGCAGATCATCCGCATCGTGGTGGACTTCCCGGCGCCGTTCGGTCCGAGGAAACCGGTCACGGTACCCGGTTCGCACCGGAACGTGACGTCCTCGACTGCGGTGTGCGGGCCGTACCGCTTGGTGAGCTGGTCGACTTCGATCATGCCGTCGAGCCTGCCGGGGCCACCCGGTCACGCGCTGCGGCCGGCGGTCTGCGCCGCCGTCGACCTCCGTTCACCGCAGGCGTCGACTTTGGTAGCTGGTAGCCGGGCCGGAAGGCTTCCTAGCATGGACGGGTGACCAGCGCCGCCGTACCCGATCATCCCTGGCTCCTGCCGGGCTCCCTGGTGCCCGCCCGAGCCGCCCGGCGGACGCCGCGGGACTGGTTCGTGGACGGCGTGCTGTTCGTGGCCTCGCTGCTCTGGGTGCTGATCGCGCACGGCGACGTCACCAGCGCCACTCCGGAGTTCGGCCTCAACGCCGGTCCGGCGTGGCTGGAGGAGGCCGACCTGCTCATCGGCCTGCTCGTCAGCGGCGCGCTCTGGCTGCGCCGCCGCTGGCCGGTCGGGCTGGCGGTGGCCACCGCGCCGCTCATGCTCTTCTCGGTGACCGCCGGCGTCGCGTTGCTGATCATCATGTTCACCGTCCTGGTCCACCGGCCGCTGCCGGTGGGCCTGGCCCTGGTGGCCTGGCAACTGTTGAGCCTGCCGGTCTACCTCGCGGTCCGGCCCGATCCGACGCTGCCGGTCTGGGCCTCCGCCGTGTGGACCGGGCTGTTCATCTGCGTGGTGGTGGCGTGGGCGTTGTTCGTCCGCGCCCGCCGCCAGCTCGTGCTGTCCCTGCGCGACCGGGCCGAGCGGGCCGAGGCCGAGCAGCAGCTCCGGCTCGACCAGGCCCGGCAGCTCGAACGCGGCCGGATCGCCCGGGAGATGCACGACGTGCTCGCCCACCGGATCTCCCTGCTCAGCCTGCACGCGGGCGCGCTGGAGTTCCGGCCGGACGCGCCGCCGGAGGAGGTGGCGCGGGCGGCCGGGGTGATCCGGGCCAGCGCGCACGCCGCGCTCCAGGACCTGCGCGAGGTGATCGGCGTGCTGCGGGCCGAGGTCGGCTCCGAGGCCACGCCGGAACGGCCGCAGCCGACGCTGGCCGACGTGCCCGCGCTGGTCGCCGAGAGCCGCGACGCCGGGGTACGGGTCACCGTGGTCGACGAGGTGAGCGAGCCGGAGGCCGTGCCCGCGGCGATCGGGCGCAGCGCGTACCGGATCGTGCAGGAGGGGCTGACGAACGCCCGCAAGCACGCACCGGGCGCGGTGGTGACGGTCCGGCTGGCCGGCGGCCCGGGGGACGGGCTGGCGGTGGAGATCCACAACCCGTGGCCGGTCGGCGCCTCGCCCACCGCCATTCCCGGCGCCGGCACCGGGCTGGTCGGGATCGCCGAGCGGGTCACGCTCGCCGGTGGCCGCCTCGAACACGGGCGGGACGCCGACGGCGGGTTCCGGCTGACCGCCTGGCTGCCCTGGGCGGCGACCCGGTGAGCGCGCCGGTGCGGGTGCTGATCGTCGACGACGACCCGCTGGTCCGCGGCGCGCTGTCGATGATCCTCGGCGGCGTACCCGACCTGGCGGTGGTCGGCGAGGCCACCGACGGCGCCGAGGTGCCGGCGGCGGTCGCCGCGTACGCCCCCGACGTGGTGCTGATGGACATCCGCATGCCCCGGGTCGACGGGCTCGCCGCCACCGAGGCGCTGCGTGCCACAGCGGAACCGCCCGAGGTGCTGGTGCTCACCACGTTCGACGCCGACGAGCAGGTGCTGCGGGCGCTTCGCGCCGGGGCGAGCGGCTTCCTCCTCAAGGACACCCCGCCGGCCGAGATCGTGGCGGCGGTACGCCGGGTCGCGGCGGGCGAGGCGACGCTGTCGCCGGCGGTGACCCGCAAGCTCATCGCGCACGTCACCGGCACCGCGCCGGTGGCGAGCCCGGACCCGAAGCGGGAGCGGGCGGTACGGCTGCTCGACGGGCTCTCCGAGCGGGAGCGGGAGGTCGCGGTGCTGCTCGGCCGGGGCCGGACCAACGCGGAGATCTCCGCCGAGCTGTTCATGAGCGTGGCGACGGTGAAGGCGTACGTGTCGCGCCTGCTGACGAAGCTCGACCTGAACAACCGTGTGCAGGTGGCCCTGCTGGTCCAGGACGCCGGCCTGGTCTGACGCGCAGAAGCTCTCATTCGTGATAGTCACGGCGATCGGGCCGGCCGCACTGCTCGCCGCGTGGCGGGATTGAACTGCTGCCGTTCCCCGGCCGTACCAGTGGTCGAGGATGTGGTGCGGCCGTTCCGCCGTACCGCTGCCGAGCTGCGGGAGGCCTGCCGTGCGAGTTGGTGAGCAGTCGACGGATCCCATCGACCAGATCCTGGGCGAGGTGCCGGTACCGGCACCGTTGACCCCCGAGGACGTCCGCCTCGCGGTCCGGGCGGTGGTGGTGCACGCCGCCGAGGAGTGGCCCGCGGGGCCGAAGTGCCGCAACGACGGGTCGTCGTTCCCCTGCCGGTTGCACCGCTGGGGCCGGCGTGTGCTGGAGACACACGGTCTCAACGACCGTCAGATCGACGCGCTGATCCGGCACGGCAACCCGTTCGTGCACGTACCCTTCCCGTTCGTGCTGAGCGGCCCGCCCGGCGCCCGTCCGGCCGCCGGGCAGGCCGGACGTC
>NZ_JBMVFV010000055.1:0-39909 GCF_049538395.1 Micromonospora sp. AB353
GACGCCGTCACCGTCGGCGTCCCGGCTCTCCCGCTCGCTGATCCGCCGGTAGACCCGGTTGCGGCGGATCAGCACCACCGAGGCCAGCAGGGCGGAGATCAACGAGCCGAGCAGCACGGCCACCTTGACGCCGTCCTCCTCCGGGCTGCCGGCACCGAACGCCAGCTCGCCGATGAGCAGCGACACGGTGAAGCCGATGCCGGCCAGCAACGCCAGCCCGAGCAGGTCGGCCCAGGTGATCTCCTCGTCCAGTTCGGCCCGGGTGAACCGGGCGAGCAGGTACGTCGACCCGAACACGCCGATCACCTTGCCGAGCACCAGCCCGGCGGCCACGGCGATCACCACCGGGTTGGTCAGCACGCCGCCCACGTCCACGCCGACCAGCGTCACCCCGGCGGCGAAGAAGGCGAAGACCGGCACGGCCAGGCCGGCGGAGACCGGCCGCCAGCGGTGCTCCAGCCGCTCGGCCAGGCCGGGCGCGCCGTCGCGGCCGCGCAGCACCGGCACGGTGAAGCCGAGCAGCACGCCCGCCACGGTGGCGTGCACGCCGGAGGCGTGCACGAGCGTCCAGGCGGCCATCGCCAGCGGGATCAGCGCCCACCACCAGGTCCGCCGGCGCTGCACGAGCAGCCCGAACGCGGCGATCGGCAGCAGTGCGCCGAGCAGCGGCAGCGGGTGGAACGCGTCGGTGTAGAAGACTGCGATGATGGTGATCGCGAAGAGGTCGTCGACCACCGCGAGGGTGAGCAGGAAGGCACGCAGCCCTTGCGGCAGGTGGGAGCTGATGACGGCGAGCACGGCGAGCGCGAAGGCGATGTCGGTGGCGGTCGGGATGGCCCATCCGCGCAGGCCGTCGCCGCCGGCGCTGAGCGTCACCGCCAGGTAGATCAACGCCGGCGCGATCATGCCGCCGAGCGCGGCCACCACCGGCAGCGCGGCCCGCCGGGGGTCGCGCAGGTCACCGGCGACGAACTCGCGCTTGAGTTCCAGGCCGACCACGAAGAAGAAGATCGCCAGCAGCCCGTCGGCGGCCCAGGTGCGCAGGTCGAGGTCGAGGTGCAGTCCGGCGCCGCCGGGCCACGGCACCCAGTGGCTCAGTTCGGCGTACGCGGCGCGCCACGGCGAGTTGGCCCAGACCAGGGCGAGCACCGCGCCGAGCAGCAGCAGGCCGCCGCCGACGGTCTCGGTGCGCAGCACGTCGGCCAGGAAGCGGGCCTCCGGCCAGGAGCGGCGGGACAGCAGGCGGGAGCGGTGCGGGGTGTGCTGGGGCATGCGGCGTCCGTTCGGAAGCTGGGGTCGGCGGAACCATCGCCGACCAGGCTTCCCGGCACACCGGGATCAACCCTAACGGGCGCCGCCACCCGCGGCGAGCCGAGCCGGCCGATGGGACGCCCGTCTCACCACTCGGGCGGAGCGTCCCCTCGGCCGGCGGATCAGCGCTGCCCGGGCAGCGCCGGCAGGGAGGCCCCGACCGGGTCGCAGAACACGGCCATCCGCTTGATCAGCTCGTCCGGGTCGGCGTACGGGTCGAGCCCGCGCACCTCGTCCGGGTCCAGCTCGGGCACCGGGACGTGGGAGATCAGCGGGTGCAGCGGCCGGGTGTCCACCTCGTCGGCGCCGAACAGGTGCTCGTGCAGCTTCTCGCCGGGGCGCAGACCGGTGAAGACGATCTCCACCGGACGGTCCGCCTCGGCGGCCAGCCGGCGGGCCACGTCGGCGATCCGGACCGGCTCACCCATGTCGAGCACCAGCGCCTCACCGCCGCGGCCGATCGTGGCGGCCTGGAGCACCAGGTGCACCGCCTCCTGGACGGTCATGAAGTAGCGGGTCACGTCGGGGTGGGTGACAGTCACCGGCACCCCGGCCCGGATCTGCGCCTGGAACGCGGTGAGCACCGAACCGCGGCTGCTGAGCACGTTGCCGAACCGGACGCTGAGGTATCTGCCGTTCAGGCGCTGCGCGTGGTACGCGGTGAGCCGCTCGGTGATCCGCTTGGAGTAGCCGAGGACGCTGACCGGGTTCGCCGCCTTGTCGGTGGAGATGTTCACGAACTCGGCGACGTCCCGGCACGCCTCCAGCACGTTCAACGTACCCAGGATGTTGGTCTTGATCGCCTCACCGGGATGGCGCTGCAGCAGCGTGAGGTGCTTGAGCGCGGCGGCGTGGAACACCACGTCGGGCTGCCGGTCGGCGATCACCCGGGCGATCCCCTCGGCGTCGCGGATGTCGGCCAGGATCAGCTCCGGCCCGTCCAGCAGCGCGCGCCCGTGCAGGGACATCTGCAGCGCGTGCAGCGCGGACTCGTCCCGGTCGAGCATCATCAGCTCGTCCGGCTCGCAGCGGGCGATCTGCCGGCACAGTTCCGAGCCGATCGAGCCGCCGGCCCCGGTGACGAGCACCCGGCGCCCGGCCAGCCCGCCGCGCTCCACGCTCAGCTCGGCCACCCGGTGCGCGCGGCCCAGCAGGTCGGTGAGCTGAAGATCGCGGACGTCGGTGGCGGCCACCGGCCGGTCGAGGACCTCGCGGACCGGCGGCAGGACCTTGAACGCCGCCCCGGCCTCCAGCGTGCGGGTGCGGACGTCGCGCAGCAGCTGCGGGTCGGAGCCGCTCATCGAGAAGATGACGGTGCTCGCCCGGGTGGCCCGGACGGCGACGCCGATCTGCTCCCGGCCGCCGAGTACGCGCAGCCCTTCCAGCCGCAGGCCGCGGCTCTCGGGCGCGTCGTCGAGCAGGCCCACCGGCCGGTAGCTGCTGTCCGCGTCGTGCAGCAGCACCCGGACGAGGCGTTCGCTCGCCGTGTCCACCCCGTAGACCAGGCAGCGCTCGGCGTGTCCCGCGTTCGGCGGCCGGCGGTCGGCGTAGCCCCGCCAGAGTCCGCGGGCTGTCGCCATCACCACGAGTGCCACCGCACCGCCGACCAGCGGCGTGCTGGCCGGGACCGGGTGCTCCGTCCACGGCAGCAGGACGACGAAGCCGACCGCCGCGACGAGCGCGACGGTGGCGGCCAGGCCCCGCGCGTCGCCGGCGCTGCCGATCGGATACCGGCCGTAGAGCCGCGACCGCAGCAGCGTGAGCGCGGCGTACAGCGCGGCGCAGGCCAGCGCCAGGCCGAGCGTACGGGCGCTGGCGGCGGCGGTGAGGTCGAATTCGTACCGCGTCCAGGCGGCGCCGAGAAAACCTCCGCACCACGCGGCCGTGTCCAGCGTTAACAGGGAAAGGGTGGCGGCGCGGTGGGTGATCCGGCCGGGGGGTCGAACGGCTGTGATCGCATCACGATCCATGGGCTGCCCTCTACGTCCTATCCGTATTGAAAGGATTAGACCGTCTGTGCCTGTTCGGTCGTTTACTGTCGTCCAGTCACGTAACGTCGTGAATAGGCGATTCGATCCTGGCACGGCGACTGCGGTTTTTAGGGGGCTTTCGTGCAGTTTCATCGGCAGACCGGCGTGTCGCGAGGGGGAGCGTGATGGACGTTCTCGGCTACCTGCGCCTGGTCCGACGCCACTGGTGGATCGTGCTGGTGACGGTGATGCTCGGTCTGGGCGCCGCCGCGCTGGTGACGGTCCGGACCCCGCCTCGGTACGAGGCCTCGGTGACCTTCTTCGTCACCACGCCCAGCCAGGGGGTCACCGACGCCTACCAGGGCGGCCTCTTCCTCCAGCAGCGGGTGAAGTCCTACGGTGACCTGCTCACCAGCGACCGGCTGGCGCAGAGCGTGGTGGCCGACGCGCCGCTCGGCCTCACCGCCGACCAGGTGCGCAGCCGGATCCAGACCACCGCCACGACCGGCACGGTCCTGCTCAAGGCGACGATCACCGACACCGACCAGACCCGGGCGCTGAAGACCACCGAGACGCTCGCGACGAAGTTCACCGAGCTGGTCCGCAAGGTCGAGACGCCGCCGGACGGCAAGGCCCCACCCATCAAGATCGAGGTGGTCAGCGGTCCCCGGGTCACCTCCAACCCGGTCTCGCCCCAGCCCACCCGCAACCTGGTCCTGGGCGGCGTGCTCGGCCTGCTGCTCGGCGCCGGCCTGGCAGTGCTGCGCGGGGTGGCCGACGTCCGGATGCGCGACGGCGCCGGGCTGCAACGGGTGACCGGCAGCCCGCTGCTGGGCGAGATCCCGTACGAGACCGGTGCGCGGTCCGCGCCGCTGATCGTCGGCGACGCGGCCACCTCCGCCCGGGCCGAGGCGGTCCGCAAGCTGCGCACCAACCTGCGCTTCGTGGACGTGCACGAGCCGGCCCGGGTCATCGCGGTGACCAGCGCGCTGCAGGGCGAGGGCAAGACCACGATGGCCTGCAACACCGCCATCGCGCTGGCCGAGGCGGGCTGGCGGGTACTGCTGATCGACGCCGACCTGCGCCGCCCCAAGGTCGCCGACTACCTCGGGCTCGACGGCGGTGTCGGCCTCACCGACGTGCTCGTCGGCGACGTCCAGGTCGGTGACGTGGTGCAGCGCTGGGGCGAGAAGTCCCTGCTGGTGCTGCCCAGCGGCGCCACCCCGCCCAACCCGAGCGAGCTGCTCGGCTCCAAGTCCATGGCGGACCTGCTGGTCGCGCTGCGGGACTCGGCGGACATCGTGGTCATCGACACCGCCCCGCTGCTGGCGGTCACCGACGGTGTGGTGGTGGCCGTGCAGGCCGACGGCGCGCTGCTGGTGACCCAGCAGGGGCGTACCTCCCGCAGCCAGGTCGCCGCGGCGGCGCACGCGCTCAGCTCGGTCTCGGTGCGCCTGCTCGGCTGCGTGCTCAACATGGCCAAGGTGGCGAAGGCGGACGCCTACCAGTACGAGGCGTACAAGGTGGTCGTGCCGCCTGCGGCACCCTCCGTACCGGCCGACCGGGCCGGCACCCGGCGGGGCGCGAAAGCCGTGGGCGACCGGACGCAGGAACTCACCCGGCTGTCGCGATGAGTGCGAGCACGGGCCGGATCGACCGCTCGATCTCCTCGGCGCACCGCCGGAAGTCCGCGGGCGAACCGCCGATCGGGTCGCGCAGGTCCTCCGCACCGGGGGCGGCGGGTTGCAGCCGCCCCCGGGCGCGGACCGCGGCCGACACCGCCGCCCGCAACGGCGTGCCCGCGTCCGCCTCCGCCTCGGCGGGGCGGGCCTCGGCGGCCAGCCGGGCGAACTGCCGCAGCGTGAAGGTCCGGGTCAGCGCGGCCGGCGCCAGCGAGGTGCAGGCCGAGCGTTGCCGGCGGGTCGCGGTCAGCACCAGCGCCGCACCGGTCAGGTGCTCGGCGCGCAGCCGGCGGGTGCGGAAGGCCGTCGGGTCCGCGCCGGTGGCCGTGGTCACCTCGACCGCGTACGGGTGCATGGCCGCCCCGTCGATCGCGTCGGTTCCCGCGCTGGCCACCGCCAGCGGCAGGCCGGCCAGCATCCGGCGGGCGATGAACTCCGCCATCGGTGACCGGCACATGTTCGCGTGGCAGACGAAGAGCACCTCGTCGACCATCTGCACCCCTCTCGTCGGCACGGTCGCGACGGAGGGTGCCGCGACGGCGTTCTTCCGGCGGTCGCGGCCGGACGCAGAGGGGATGCGGGAATGGTACGCGGTGCGGCGTCCGGCCGTCCGGAAAGCCGCGCCGGGAGCGCGGTCATGAGGGTCGGCATCCTCACCTACCACTTCCCGCCGGAGCCGGCGTTCGTCCCGGGCAGCCTGGCCGAGGAACTGGTGGCCCGCGGCCACGAGGTACGGGTGCTCACCGGATTCCCGGACTATCCGGGCGGCCACGTCTATCCCGGCTGGCGGCAGCGCTGGCGGCACCAGACGCACAGCGAGCGGCTGACCGTGCGCCGGGTGCCCCGGTACGCCGCGGGCGACGGCTCCGCCCGTGCCCGTACCGCGAGCTGGCTGTCCTTCGCCGGCAGCGCCGCGCTCGCCGGACGTGGGCTGCTGCGCGGCGTCGACGCGCTCTACGTCTACGGGCACCCGGCGGTCACGTTCGCCGCCACCGGGCTGCTGCGGCTGCTCGGCCGTACCCCGACGGTCCTGCACGTGCAGGACGTGTGGACGGAGCGGGACGGTCGCGCGGCGCCGGACGGCGGCTGGTCGGCGCGGCTGGAGGCCGCCTCCCGCCGCCTCCACCGGGAGGCGGCGGTGGTGGCCGTCGGTTCACCGTCCATGGCGGAGCTGGTCCGCGCCGCCGGGGCCGACCCGGGCCGCGTGCGCGCGGCGCCGAACTGGACCGACGAGCGCATCTTCCGCCCCACCCAGGCCGGTCCGGCGGTACGGCGGCTGGTCCGCCGGGACGACCGCTGCGTGGTGATGCACGCCGGGACGATCGGCGCGCGCCAGGATCTGGAGACGGCGGTCCGGGCGGCCGCCGCGCTCGGCGACCGGATGGATCTGGTGCTCGTCGGCTCCGGTCCGCGGGAGCGGCGGGTGCGGGGGCTCGCCGCCGACCTCGGCGCGGACAACGTCAGGTTCCTGGAGCGACGGTCCGCGGTGGACATGCCGCAGCTGTACGCCGCCGCCGACTACCAGCTCGTGGCCCAGCGCGACCTGCCGGAGCTGCGGGGCCGGGTGCCCGGCAAGCTCCAGGCCGCGCTCTCCTGCGCCGCGCCGGTGGTCGCCTCCGCGGCGGGGGAGACGGCGGAACTGGTGGAGCGGGCCCGCGCCGGCCTGTCCTGCCCGCCGGAGGACTGGGCGGCGCTGGCCGACCGCTTCTGGCTGGCCGCCGCGATCCCGCCGGCCGCCCGGCTCGACATGGGCCGGCGGGGCCGCGACGCGTACCTGCGGGACATGTCGATGCGAGCCGGGGTGGATCGGATCGAGGCGCTGCTGCACGAGGCGGCCGCGCGGTCCTCGAACCGAACAAACCTCGCACACAGCCGATGAATCACCAGAGTGTCGAATAACGCCTCGAAATGGCACTTCCACGTGCTAAAAAGCACTCGATCGCGAATTGTGTCCGATTCGACCGACACGTAGGGGGAAATCCGTGACCGGACCTGGTGCCACGCCCGGCGGGCGGCGCCGTTCGCGACGGCGCCGGCGCGCCCGGGTCCGCCGGATCCTGCTGACCGGGCTGGTCGTCGTGTCGGTGCTGCTCAGCGCCGGCGGCTGGGTCGCGTTCCGGGGCTGGCAGGCCCGCGCCCACCTGGTGAACGCCGCCGGGCTGGCCCGGGAGCTCAGCGCCCAGGTGCTCGACGGCGACGTGACCCGCGCCCAGCGCACGCTCGCCGCGTTGCAGGAGCAGGCCGCCGCCGCGCGCGGCGAGACCGGCGACCCGGTGTGGTGGGTGGGCCAGCAGACGCCGTACGCGGGGGACAACCTGGCCGCGGTCCGGCAGATCTCGGTGGCGGTGGACGACCTGGCCCGGCTCGCGTTCCCCACGCTGCTGCGCGTCGACCTCGCCTCGCTGGTGCCGAAGCAGGGCAAGCTGGATCTGGCCCGCCTGCGTGCCGTCTCGGCCGAGGTGTCCGCCGCCGACCAGGCCGTGCGCCGCACCGCCGACCGGCTGCGGCAGGTGCCCACCGGCGACCTCGTGACGCAGGTACGCGACGCGGTCGTCGCGCTGCGCACCGAGCTGGACCAGCTCGGCGAGCTGACCTCGGCCGCCGACCGGGGCGCCCGGCTGCTGCCGCCGCTGCTCGGCGCGGACGGGCCGCGCACCTACCTGCTGGTCTCGCAGAACCCGGCCGAGCTGCGCGCCACCGGCGGCATGTTCGGCGCGTACGCCGTGCTGCGCGCCGAGGGCGGCCGGATCCGCCTGGTGAAGCAGGGCAGCTCGTCCGGCATGGGTCCGTTCGACCCGCCGCTGAAGGTCGACGAGGAGGCGAGGCGGCTCTGGGGCGAGCTGCCGGGCCTCTATCCGGCGGACGTGAACCTCACCCCGGACTTCCCGGCCGCCGCCGCGCTCTACCGGGAGATGGTGCGCCGCCGGACCGGCACCACAGTGGACGGGGTGCTGGCGGTGGACCCGGTGGTCCTGTCGTACCTGCTCGGCGTGGTGGGTCCGGTGAGCGTGCCGGACGGGCCGTCGCTGGCCGCCGCCACCGCGGTACGGACGCTGCTCAGTGACTCGTACCGGGATCTGAACACGAAGGACCAGGACGAGTTCTTCAGCAGATCCGCGTCGGGCGTCTTCGACACGCTGTTCACCAAGACGGTAGACCCGAGGGCGCTTTTGACCGTTTTTACCCGTTCAATCAATGAACGTCGGATATTGTTCTGGAGTGTCCGATCTGAGGAGCAACGCGCACTGGCCGGCAGCCGGCTGGCCGGTCAGCTCCCGGAGAAGGACACCGTGCCGACCGTCGGCGTGTTCCTCAACGACGGCAGCGGCGCGAAGCTCGGCTACTACCTCAGGTTCTCGGCCACCGTGACGGTCGGCGAATGCCACCCGGACGGGCGCCGCGAGCTGCGGCTGCGGGTCACGGTGCACTCCACCGCCCCCACGTCGGGCCTGAGCAAGTCGGTCACCGGACTGGCCCTGGCCGGCGACAAGTACACCGCACGCACCTTCGTCTCCGTGCACACGCCCACCGGCGGCGCCGTGCTCACCGGCCGGCTGGACGGACGGGACACCGCGATGGGCAGTGGCACCCACGGCCGCCGCCAGGTCGCGGTGGCGAACGTGGAGACCCGACCGGGGCAGACCCGGACGCTCGACGTCACGGTGCTCACCGGCCAGACCGGCGCCGGGACTGCCGAACTGGTGCACACGCCCACCGTCACCCCATGGACCACCCAAGTAGTCAACGCAGCAAGCTGTGAACAGTAGGAGGGAAACCATCATGCGGCTATCCCGCATCATCATGGCGCTCACGGTGGGCCTGGCCGTAGCGGCCGTGCCGACCGCGGCCGGGGCGGCACAGCCGCAGCCCCCGGTCTACCCGCCCGAGGTCGCGTCGCTGACCGTCTCACCGACCACCATCCGGCTCGGCGAGACGTTCACCCTGCGGGGTTCGAACTTCGCGCCGAACGAGTCGGTGCGCATCGACGTGGCGATCACGGGCCTGCCCGCGGCCGCCCCGGCCGAGGGGACCGCGCGGCGCAGCGACGGCAGCACGGTGGCGATGGCGCCCGTCGCCTACACGCCGAACCGTGCCCAGCCGCAGCCCGCACCGACCACGTTCACCGTGACGGCCGACGCCAGCGGCAAGTTCACCGTCACCTACCGGCCGACCCGGCCGGGCCGGTACACGTTCACCGCCACCGGTCTGACGTCCGGGCGGATCGCGAGCGCGACCGGCACCGTTCTGCCGCCGCGGCCGACCCGCCCGCCGCACCACGGCGGGCTGCCGGTCACCGGTGACAGCATCGGCACACCGCTGAAGCTCGGTGGGGGCCTCGCCGCCGCCGGTGCGGTGCTGCTGCTGGCCTCGATGGCCTGGCGTCGCCGTCGCCTCGGCTGATCCGGGTGCGCCGGGGACGACCCGGCTCGATCGTGAGTGCCCGCCGGACGGAGTCCGGCGGGCACTCACGTGTCCGGGCGCCGGGACACAATGGGCCGATGGACGCGACACCGTGGACCGACCGGGCCGGCCTGCTCACGCTCCCCGGGGGCGCCACCGTACGCGGCCGCCGGGTCGCCGGGCCCGCGTCGCCGGCCGACTTCGCCCTGCTGCTGGCACCCGGTCCCGAGCCGGAGTGGCAGTCCCGGCGGGTCCGCTGGCCCGACTTCTGGATCCCGGCCGACCGCGCCGACGCCCTCGACGCGCTGCGGGAGGCGTGGCGGCGCGCGTACGCGGGGGAGCGGGTCGAGGTGGCCTGCCACGGCGGCATCGGCCGCACCGGCACCGCGCTGGCCGCCCTCGCCGTGCTGGACGGGCTGCCGCCCGCGCGGGCGGTGGCCTGGGTGCGGTCCGGCTACCACAGGCGCGCGGTGGAGACGCCGTGGCAGCGGTGGTGGCTGCGCGGCGTGCGCTGACGCCCCGGCCGGTCACCGACCGGGACCGTATGATCGGCACGGCGTGACGACACCGGTGAGCCGTCCGGACCTGATCATCCGGCTCGGTAGGGTGCCATCTCATGAGAGCCCGGGTCCTGGCCGCCGCCACCGCCGTCACCCTGCTCACCACCGGCGTTCCGGCCCCGGCCACCGCCGAACCGGCCGGCACACCCGCGGCTGGGCTGGCCGTGGCACCCGCCGCGCCGGCCGCGGCACCCGTGCCCTGCCCGCGCCTGCCCGCGCCGAAGGTCAGCCGGCCGCCCCGCCCGACGCCGCCGGCCACGACACCCGAACAGGCGGCGGTGGGCGGCGAGGCGCTGGCCGGCACCGGGCTGGTCACGCCACCCGGCAGTCCCGCACCCCCGGCGGTCACCGCCACCACCTGGCTCGTGGCGGACCTGGACACCGGCGCGGTCCTCGGCGCCTGCGGCGCACACGTCCCCGGCACCCCGGCCAGCACCCAGAAGCTGCTGCTGGCCGCCACCATGCTGAGCCGGCTGGACCCCAAGCAGGTCGCCGTCGCCACTCGCGCCGACCTGGACATCGAACCGGGTAGCTCGGCCGTCGGCCTGCTCGTCGGCGGCCGCTACAGCGTGGAGACGCTGTGGCTGGGCCTGCTGCTCCAGTCCGGCAACGACGCCGCCAACATGCTGGCCCGCCTCGGCGCCGGCAGCTCCCAGGCCGGCGTCGCCGAGATGAACGCGCAGGCCAGCCGGCTCGGCGCCGGCCAGACGCACGCGGTCACCCCGTCCGGCCTGGACGGCCCCGGCCAGTTCACCAGCGCGTACGACCTGGCGCTCATCGCGCGGGCCTGCTTCGCCGACGCCGCGTTCCGCCGGTACGCGCTCACCGAGCGCACGCAGATCCCGGCCCAGCCCGCGCTGAAGAAGGGCGGGTTCCAGATCCAGAACGAGAACCAGCTCATCTACCGCTATCCCGGCGCGCTCGGCGGCAAGACCGGCTTCACCGAGCTGGCCCGGCACAGCTACGTCGGCGCCGCGCAGCGTGGCGGACGCCGTCTCGTGGTGACGCTGCTCGGCGCTGAGGCCCGCCCGGTACGCGGCTGGCAGCAGGGCGCCCAACTGCTCGACTGGGGCTTCCGGCAGCCCCGGGACGCCTCGGTCGGCCGGCTGGTCGAGCCGGGCGAACGGGACGCCGAGGCGGCGGAGCCCCGGCCGGCGGCGGCCGCGGAGCCGAGCCGTACCGCATCCCCGCCCTGGCGGGGGCCGGCCGGTACCGCGCTGCGCCGCGTCGGCGACGGGGACTGGCGGATGATCGTGCCGCTCGCCGGTCTGCTGGCCCTGACCGTCGGCGGGGTGGCGGCGGTGCTCGCCGCCCGGAGGGGCCGGTCCCGCCGTCGCGGACGCCGCCGCGCCTGAACCCGGCGTCCCGGCGGTTCGCGTGGACACCGATTCCGTGGGTATGCGCCCGGCATGGAGCACCCGGGCCGGATCGTGGTGGTCTCGGCGGACATCGGCGCCGGACACGACCGGGCCGCCGACGAACTGGCGCACCGGTTGCGTGCGCGGGGCTTCGCGGTGGACCGGCTGAACCTCCTGCACCTGCTGCCCCGCCCGCTGCATCGGGCGGTACGCGAGACGTACCGGGGGGTGCTGCACCGGCTCCCGTGGGGCTACCACGCGCTGTTCCGGCTGACCGGCAGCTCGCGGACCGCCGTATGCGCGATCCGCGCGCTGATGCGGCCGTTCCGCCGCCGACTGCGCCGCCGCATCCCGCCCGACACGCGGGCCGTGGTCACCACCTATCCGTTCGCCAACCAGCTCCTCGGTCCGCTGCGGCGGCGCGGACGGCTCCGTGTCCCGGTGATCACCTATGTGACCGATTTCGTGGTGCACCCGACCTGGCTCGCGCCGGGCGTGGACGTGTACTGCGCCGTCCGCCACGCCGAGACGCACGATGCCCGCGCCGCCGACGTCACCGCCGTGCAGCCGCTGGTGTCCCGTGCCTTCGCCCGGCCCGGCCCGGAGGACCGGCGGCGGGCCCGGCAGCGGTTCGGCCTCCCGGCCGACGGGGTGCTCGCGCTGGTCGTCGCGGGCTCCTGGGGCGCCGGCGAGGTGGCGGCCACGGTGGCCGAGGTCGCCGCCGCGGGCGTCCGGCCGGTGGTGGTGTGCGGGCACAACGCGGCGCTGCGTCACCGGCTGCGCGGTGCCGGCCGGCACGTGCTGGGCTGGGTCGACGACATGCCGGCGCTGATGCGCGCGGTCGACGTGATGGTGGAGAACGCCGGCGGGCTGACCTGCCAGGAGGCGCTGGCGGCCGGGCTGCCGGTGGTCACGTACCGGCCCATCGCCGGGCACGGGCGCGCGAACGCCGCGATCCTGGCCCGGGCCGGCCTGAGCCGGTGGGCGGCCACCCCGCAGCAGCTCGGGCCGGTCCTCGCGGCCGTGATCGGGACCGGACCGGTGAGCCCGTCCCACGACGACGTGTCCCGCGACCCGGCCGGCCTGGTCGCCGAGGCGGCACGCCGGGCACCGCCGGCCGGACCGGCCGGTACGCGCCGCCCGCTGCTGGACCCGGTCGGCGACGCCGTCGCCGTGCTCGCCGCGCTGTTGCAGTCCACCGGCGGCCTGCGGTGAGAGCAGCCACCCTGGCACGGGCCGCCGCGCTCGCGCTGCCGGCGCTGCACGCGGCACCGGCGGTGACGGCGCTACCCGCGCTGCGGCGACGGCTGCTGCCCGGGCTGCACGGGCTGGGGACGCCCGGCCGGGTCGCGCTGACCTTCGACGACGGCCCGGACCCGGAGTCCACCGGCCACGTCCTGGACGTCCTGGCGGCGCACCGGGTCCGCGCCACGTTCTTCGTCCTCGGCGCGATGCTGCGGCGCCACCCCGCGCTGGGCCGCCGGATCGCCGGCGACGGCCACGAGATCGCCGTGCACGGCTGGACGCACGACAACCTGCTGCGGCACGGCCCCGCCCGCACCGTCAGCGACCTGACCCGCACGTACGACCTGGTCACCGACGTGACCGGCAGTCCGCCCCGGTTCCTGCGACCGCCGTACGGCGTGCTCACCACCGCCGCGCTGGTGGCCGCCCGGCGGCTGCGCCTGCGGCCGGTGCTGTGGAGCTGCTGGGGCCGGGACTGGACCGCCACCGCCACCGCGGACACCGTCACGCGTACCGTCCTGGCCGGACTGGACACGGGCGGCACGATCCTGCTGCACGACTCCTCCCGTACCGCCGCGCCGGGCGCCTGGCGGGCCGGTCTCGCCGCGCTCCCGCGTGTGCTGGCCGAGTGCCGCCGCCGCGGATGGCACGTCGGCCCGCTCGCCGGGCACGGGCTCCACGCGCGCTGAGCCGCGAGCGGGACGCGGAGCCTACCGTCTGACCCCGGCGCGGGGGCCCGAATCCCGGAGCCGGTGACCCGTTCGGGTCGGCGTGGCTAGCGTCCGGGTCATGAGGACCTGGGGATCGTTCGTGGCGCTGGCCGCCGTCCTGCTGCTGCCGGCCTCCGTGACACCGGCGGCGGCCGCCGTCCGTGCTCCGGTACGCCGGCTGCCGGCCGCGCCGCCCTGCCCGAACGTGCCGGCCCCGGCGACCCGGCCGCCGCAGCCGCCGCCCGCGCCCGACCCGGCCGCGCGGGCCGTCGGCGGCGCCGCGCTCGACACCGCCGGCCTCGTCGTCCCGCCCGCGTCGACCGCGCCGCCGGCGGTGACCGCGACCTCCTGGGTGGTCGCCGACCTGGACAGCGGCGCGGTGCTCGGCGGCTGCGGCCCGCACGAGTACGGCGTGCCCGCGAGCGTGCAGAAGCTGCTGCTCGCCGCCACCATGCTGCCCCGGCTGGATCCGCACCGGGAGGTCACGGTGACCGCGGGGGACCTGGCCGTGGAACCGGGCAGCTCGGCGGTCGGGCTGGTCGAGGGCGGGCACTACCGGATCGAGACGATCTGGCTCGGCCTGCTGCTGCGTTCCGGCAACGAGGCGGCCAACGCGCTCGCCCGCCTCGGCGGCGGCCCGGACGGGCTGGCCGGCGGGGTGCGGGCGATGAACGAGGAGGCGCACCGGCTCGGGGCCCGGCAGACGCACGCGGTCACCCCGTCCGGGCTGGACGGACCGGGGCAGTTCACCAGCGCGTACGACCTGGCGCTGATCGCGCGGGCGTGCTTCGCCGACCCGGCGTTCCGCGAGTACGCCGCCACCCGGGTCGCGCAGATCCCGGCCCAGCCGGCGCAGCGGGCGAAGGGGTTCGCCATCTCCAACGACAACATGCTGCTGGACCACTATCCGGGCGCGCTCGGCGGCAAGACCGGCTTCACCGACCTGGCCCGGCACACCTATGTGGGCGCGGCCGAGCGCGGCGGCCGGCGCCTCGTGGTCACGCTGCTCGGCGCCGAGGTGACCACCCAGCGGGGCTGGCAGCAGGGCGCGGCGCTGCTCGACTGGGGGTTCGCGCAGCCCCGCGACGCGCGGGTCGGCCGGCTCGTCGAGCCGGGGGAGCTGGACCGCTCGGCGCCACCGGCGGGCGGGGCGGCCTCGGCGCTGGCCGGGCACGCCGATCTGCGCGGCGGCGGGGCGGCACCCGGGCCGCGGCCCGGCGCGGGGGTGACGGTGGCGGTGGGCGCGGTGCTGACGGCCGGGGGAGCGCTGCTGCTGGCCCGGCGGCGCCGCCACGCCACCGTGGTAGCCATGTCGACCGGGTCGGCGCTGCGGGAGCCGGAAATTCCGGAACAGGAGTGAAAGCAGGGGCCCGGATCAGCGGGAGGCGGGTCCTGCGGTGCTGTCCCGCACCACCAGTTCGGTGGCCAGCTCGACCCGGGGCGAGTCGATCTCCTCGCCCTGGGCCAGCCGCAGCACGGTACGCGCGGCGAGCCGGCCCATCTCGACCAGCGGCTGGCGCACAGTGGTCAGCGGCGGGGAGGCCCAGCGCGCCTCGGGCAGGTCGTCGAAGCCGACCACACTCACGTCGTCGCAGACCCGCAGCCCGCGGCGGCGTACCGCCTCGTACACGCCGAAGGCCATCTGGTCGCTGGCGGCGAAGATCGCCGTCGGCGGGTCGTCCAGGTCGAGCAGCGCGCCACCGGCGGTGAACCCGGAGGCGTGGTAGAAGTCGCCGGGCTGCACCAGCCGGTCGTCGGCGGCCACACCGGCGGCGGCCAGCGCGGCCCGGTAGCCGTCCAGCCGGGCCCGGCTGCACAGCAGGTGCGGCGGGCCGGCCACGAACCCGATCCGGCGGTGGCCGAGCTTGAGCAGGTGCTCGGTGGCGGCCAAGCCGCCGGTCCAGTTGGTGGCGCCGATCGCCGGCACGTCCGTGGCGGCCACGCCGGCGGCCGGGTCGACCACCACCACCGGCACGTTGAGGCGCCGCAGCTGGGCCTGCACGGCCGGGCTCAGGTGCGAGGTCACCACGATCACGCCGTCGGACGCGCGGGCACGCAGGTTGTGCAGCCACTGCCGGGTGGAGCTGGACTCGCGGTGGATCGCCGAGACGACGGTGCCCACCCCGGCGGCGTGGCTGACGTCCTCCACGCCGCGGATGATCTCCACGGCCCACGGGCTGTCCAGGTCGTTGAAGACCAGGTCGACCAGGTCCGCCCGGCGCACCGTGCGGCTGCCGCGGCGCCGGTAACCGTGGTGACGCAGCAGCTCCTCGACGCGCTCCCGGGTGTCCGGTGCGACGTCGGAACGTCCGTTCAGCACGCGCGACACGGTCGGGACCGAGACGCCGGCCTCCCGTGCGATCGCGGTGATGGTCACCCTGCGCTCGTCGTCCGCGCTCACCCGTGTTCCCTTCGCCGGCTGCCGGAACCGACCGGTAGACCGTCCCGCCCCACGCACATCTTGCCGTACGCCGAGGGCTTGACGACAGGCCGGACCGGCCCTAGCGTTCGCACGAGTTGCGGAAACGTTCCGGAAATGCGCCAGTCATCTTCCGACGGCTCGCCGTCCACCCCCGACGAACGACGAGGAAAACCGAGGCGTGTTCACCGACCTGACCGAGGCCGATCTCCGCACCTACCGCAGCGACCTGCACGAGCCTCCGGACTTCGACGCCTTCTGGGCTGACACTCTCGCACAGGCGCGCTCCTGCGGCGACCCGGTGTCCGCGACCCCGCTGCCCACGCCCCTGACCGCTGTCGACGTCTTCGACGTCACGTTCCCCGGCTTCGCCGGCCAGCCGATCCGCGCCTGGCTGCGGGTGCCGCGCGGCGCGACGGAGCCGCTGCCCACGATCGTGCAGTACGTCGGGTACGGCGGCGGCCGCGGCCACGCCCTGGAGAACCTGCTCTGGTCCGCGGCCGGCTTCGCCCACCTCCAGATGGACACGCGCGGTCAGGGCTCGGGGTGGAGCCGGGGCGACACACCGGACGTCGCCGCCGCCGGGCCGCAGGCGCCGGGCATGGCCACCCGGGGCATCGAGGATCCGAACAAGTACTACTACCGCCGCTTCCTCACCGACGCGGTCCGCGCCGTGGACGCCGCGTGCGAGCTGCCCGCTGTCGACCCGGACCGGATCGCCGTACTCGGTCACAGCCAGGGCGGCGCCGCCGCGCTCGCCGCCGCCGCGCTGGCCCCGCGGGTCCGCGCGGCGGTCGCGCACGTGCCGTTCCTCTGCGACATCCCGCGCGCGATCACGATCACCGACGCCACGCCGTACCGGGAGATCCGCGACTACCTCGCCGTGCACCGCGACCGCGAGGAGCAGGCGCTGCGCACGCTCGGCTACGTCGACGGCGTCGCGTTCGCCCGCCGCGCCACAGTGCCGGCCCGGTTCTCCGTCGCGCTGATGGACGAGATCACGCCGCCGTCCACCGTCTACGCCGCCTACCACGACTACCGGGGCGACAAGGACCTGACGGTGTGGCGGTTCAACGGCCACGAGGCGGGCGCGATCGACGACGACGCCGCCGCCGTCGACTTCCTGCGTACCGTGCTGGGCGGCTGACCACCGGTTCCGCCGATGCCGGCCCGCCCGGGCTGGTAGACACGGCGGATGGGCACCGGCATGCGCGCGACGGCGGTCCTGGCCGTCGCGGCCGCGCTGATCGCCACCGCCTGCCAGCGGCCCGCGCCGTCGCCGTCGCCGTCCGCGCCGCCGTCACCCACCCCGACCGGCCCGCGGGCCCCGGCGGACATCGTGGACCTCACCACCGTCGACCCCATCGTCCGCACCGACATCCGGTACGCGGGCCCGCACAACTTCGTGGGCCGGCCGATCGACGGGTACGCCGAACCGCGCTGCCTGCTCACCCGCCCGGCGGCGCAGGCGCTGCACCGGGTGCAGACCGCCGCGCTCGCCGGTGGGCACCGCCTCAAGGTGTACGACTGCTACCGCCCGCAGCGCGCCGCCGACGACTTCGTCGCCTGGGCGAAACTGCCCGGTGAGCAGCGGATGAAGGGCGAGTTCTATCCCGGCGTACCCAAGGACCGGCTGTTCGCCGACGGCTACATCGGCGCACCGACGGCGCACAGCCGGGGCAGTACCGTCGACCTGACGCTGGTCCCGGTCTCCGGGCCCCCGCAGCCCGCGTACACGCCCGGCCAGCCGCTCGTGCCCTGCACCGACCCCGCCGGGCGCCGCTTCGCCGACGACTCGATCGACATGGGCACCGGGTTCGACTGCTTCGACCCGCGCGCCCACACCGCCGACGCGCGGATCAGCGACACCGCCCGGAACAACAGGGACCTGCTGCGCCGGCTCATGTCCGCGCAGGGCTTCGAGAACTATCCGCTGGAGTGGTGGCACTACCGGTACGTCGACGAGCCGTACCCGGACACCTGGTTCGACTTCCCGGTGGCCGGTTCGTCACTGCGGTGACGCGGTCGTTCCACCAAGATCGATCGCGGCTAGGCTCGACGCTCATGGAGACCGAACGGATCGGCCCGCCGCTGCTCAGCGGCGAGCGGGAGTCGCTGCGCGCCTTCCTCGACTTCCACCGGGCCACGCTGGCCCTCAAGTGCGAGGGGCTGACCGACGAGCAGTTGCGCCGGGCGGCGTCACCGCCGTCCACGCTGTCCCTGCTCGGCCTGGTCCGGCACATGGCCGAGGTGGAGCGCACCTGGTTCCGTCGGGTCATCGCCGCGGAGGACGTGCCGCTGGTGTGGTCGGACAGCGGCGACTTCCAGCAGGCGTACGACGCCCGCGACGCCGACGCGGCGGAGGCGTTCGAGGCGTGGCAGCGGGAGATCGAGCACGCCCGGCGCATCGAACGGGAGGCCGAGTCGCTCGACGTGACAGGGCACCAGGCACGCTGGGGCGAGGACGTCTCGCTGCGCCTGGTCATGCTGCACATGCTGCACGAGTACGCCCGCCACAACGGGCACGCCGACCTGATCCGCGAGGCGATCGACGGCACCGTCGGCGTCTGAGCCCGCTCGGCGCCCGCGCACACCGGTCAGCGCGTGCGCAGCGGCAGCCAGGCCAGCACGTCCTGAATGCGCGCGTCCCAGTACGCCCAGTCGTGGTCACCCGGGCCGACGTCGACGGTGACCGGTACGTCGCGCTTCCGGGCCACGTCGAGGAACCGCCGGCTGTCCTCGTACAGGAAGTCCTCGGTGCCGCAGGCGACGTAGAGTGCGGGCCGGTCGTCGCCGGAGCGCTCCAGCAGCCCCACCGTGTCGTCGTCGGCGGGTACCGGGCCGTCACCCCAGACGGTGCGCCACACCGCCGGGTCGACCGGATGGGTCGCATGGTGGCGGCGGCGCGTCACGTCCAGCGCGCCGGACAGGCTCGCCGCCGCCGCGAACCGGCCCGGGTGGCGCAGCGCCCACTTCACCGCCCCGTAGCCGCCCATCGACAGGCCCGCGACGAACGTGTCCTCCCGCCGGTCGGACAGCCGGAAGAACGACCGGCACACCTCGGGCAGTTCCTCGCTGAGGAACGTCCAGTACCGGTTGCCGTGCGCCTCGTCGCAGTAGAAGCTCCGCTGCACCTGCGGCATCACCACGGCCAGCCTCAGCGGCGCCACGTACCGCTCGATCGCGGTACGCCGGGTCCACACCGTGTCGTCGTCGGTCAGGCCGTGCAACAGGTAGAGCACCGGCGGTTCACCGTCGGCGGCCGCGCCCGGCACGCCGATCCCGGCCGCGCCCCGGTCGGGCAGCAGCACCGTCATCGAGGTGCCCATGCCGAGCGTCTCGGAGAAGAAGTCACACCGCATCCGTGCCATGAGCCGGCAGCGTACCGGTGGCCCCGATGGGGGGCGGATTGACCGTTCCTATTGCCGCGGGCCCTCCGTGCGGGACAGGATGGGCATGCGTGCCGGAAACGTGTTCGTAACCTGCGCGCTGCTGGTCTCTGTCACGAGGAAGTGAGAGTCAGTCATGAGCGACGTCTCGGCGGCACTGGGTGTGCGCCTCTACCCGGACCTGGTCGAGCCCGGCGGTCTGGCTCCCGCGCTGGCGCAGGCCGCGACCGCCCACCAGCTCGACGTCGGCCGGGTGAGCGCTCCCGAGCAGGGCCGCAGCCGGTTCACCTGCGCCGAGCTGACCTCCGACCGGGGCGTGGTCTGCGTCAGCCTCGGCGCCCAGGCCCGCTACTTCATGATCGACCTGCGGGTCGACGGTGAGGTGCAGGCCCGGGGCGACGCCACCGACCTGCTCCCGGTCGCCCAGGTCGCCGCCGCGTGGCGGTCCGGCACCACGCTCGCCGAGCTGACCGCGCGTTTCCCCTTCATGGAGCAGATGAAGCGTCACCCGGTGGCCCAGGCCGGCTAGGGCCGGGGGTCCGGTCCGGGTCAGCGGGTGGGGCCGATCGCCGTCGCCAGGTGCGCCACGCCGGCCGGCGCGCGCCACCTCGGCGATCACGGTACGCGCCGCGGGCCGCATCCGGACCTCGGCCGGCGCGATCCGGTCGGCCTCGGTGAGGGCGCGGCCCGCCCGGAGCAGGTCACCGATCTGGAGGTACGCCCGCGCGGCGTCGACCAGGTGCGCGGCGCGGTGCTCGACGGGCAACCGCCGCCAGCCGTCCGCCCTGACCACCGTCTCGTGCCGGGTGACCGCCGCGCCGCCGTCGCCGATTTCGACCGCTGCCGCCACGTGTGCCACCTGCACGGTCACCGGCCCGAACCCGCTGAGGTGGGGGTCGTGTCGGTCGTCGGACCGCTCGGCGATCCCGGCGGCCAGGTCGAGCCACTCCGCAGCGCTCCGCGCGTCGCCGCAGGACGCCGCCGCGAGCGCGGCCTCGACCCACAGCGTCCCGGACAGCGCCGGTTCGACGGGCGACCCGTCGCACGCCGCCGTGGCGCCGATCCGGTTTGCGGCGGCGATGGTCACCGTCGTCGCCAGCCGCCCCCGTCCGGCGGCGCGCAGCGCCTGCGCCAGCGGCACCGCCGCTACCGCCGTCCACCTCGGATGACCGGCGGCCACCGTCACCGCCCGGTCGGCCGCCGGCCACGCCAGGTCCGGCTCGCCGAGCTTCACCAGCACCGACGCCGTGATCCGGTACGCCCGCACCAGCAGCCCACCGCACCGTCCCCGCCGCCGCCGGTGTGCGCGGACCGGGCCGCGTCGAGCAGCTCCGGGACCAGGCGCATCACCTGCGGATAGCGCGCGTGTTGGTACGCCGACCACGCATGGTCCACCCGCCGGCCCAGCTCGTCCGTGGACGCCGACCACCGGCGGTCCGGGCCGGCCGGGCACAGGTCGTAGCGGGCGAGCGCCGCGCGTACCCCGTCCACCCCCTCGTCGGCACGGGCCGGCGGCGGCTTCTCCCGGCCGAGCAGCGTCGCCGGTTCCACCCACAGCACCCGGGCGACGTCCTGGATGACGGAGAACCGGTCCAGGGCGCGTACGCCGCGTTCGACCTTGTCGACCCAGCTCTTGGACTTGCCCAATCGGTCGGCCAGCATCTGCTGGGTCATCCGACGCCGGACCCGCCACTGGGCGACGCGACGGCCGACCGGCACCTCACCGCCGGTCATGCCGCTGCCGGTCCTGCGCCGCGCGGGTGGTCTCCTCGACCGGTATCCGATCCGCCTCGGCCTGTGCGAGGAGCCGTTGCCGCGCCGCCTCCCGCTCGGCGGCCTGAATCTGCTCGCCCCGGTTCTCGGCGGTCTTGCGCTTCGACCTGTCCACGTGTCCTCCTCCGGAGGCATGCCGGTGCTTCGAAGGACCCGATCACCGCCATGCCGATCGACGGACGCGGCTCGCGACGGAATGCTGCTCGGCGAGCCGTGCCCGAAGATCAGCATTCCGTCGTCAGGCAGTGACGTTCGAGCACCGCCGCGTCCGCTATCTGCGTGCGGACAACGTGCGGACGGCGGCCTCGGCCTGGTCGACGAGCGTGGCGGTGCGGGTGACACGTCCGAGAATCTGGACCCGCTCATAGATGTCGAACGCCTCGTCGGCGTCCCCGGTGTCCGCGAGCGCAGCCGCCAGGTGCAGGAGATAAGGTCCCGTCCACGCGGCGCTGGCGGACTCCGCCGGCAGCCCGTCCAGCCCTCGCCGGAGGTGGCCGATGGCGTCCGCATCCCGGCCGAGCAGCCGGTAGACGAGTCCACGCTGCATGGTCAGGTAGGCCGGCGAGTGGAAGTAGATCCACGGCGGCTCCCGGTCGGGTGCCCGACCGGCAGCCTCGTGCAGTTCGGCGGCTCGATCGAGCAGGTCGATGGCGGCACTCGTCTCACCTGTCAAGGCATGACCCCGGGCCTGCTGCTGGGTCGCTATCGCTCGCACCCCAGGGCTTGCGGGCTGCCGGGCCGATGCTGCGGAAAGGTCGACGACCGCATCCGCACGGCGTTCCGACCATGCCAGATGCCCTCGCAGGCTGAGTACGGTGGCGATCATGTCCGGGTTGCCGGCTTCCGTGCCCCACTCCAGCGCGGTGCCGTACCAACGCCGGCGAGACGACGCTGATCGCTCGCGGCGTACAACCAACCGCCGAACTGTGCCCACTGCGCGGCGACGTCGACCACCTGTGGCCGTAGGGCACCAGTGGTCTCGGCCACCAGGGTGGTCATCATGTCCAGCTGGGCGCGGACCGTTGGCAGGAGCGACGTGGAGCCGAGGGTGTCTTCGAGCCGGCGGTGAGCGGTCAGCGAATCCGCCAGGGCATGCAGCGTCGCGGGATCGATCCGGCGCGGATGCCGGGCGACGTAGGCCAACCGCTCCGGATCTGCCGGGGCAGCCACCGGGTGCCGCATGCCGGACAGCAGGCCATCGGCCCCGAGCGCGGTGTCGAGCCGGGCGGCCAGGTCGATGGTCGGCTGACGTCGCCCCGTCTCCAGGTCGTGCAGGTGTCCCCGGCTGGACAGTACGAGTGGAGCGAGCTGCCGCAACGATACCCCCGCCGACATGCGGAGCCGGCGCAGCTCTGTACCGAATCGACCATCCCAGACAGGTGACACGGGCGGCACTCCCAACCGGTCGCGGACCGGCCCGCCAGGCGCACCGCGGGCCGCCACCTCGGACGGTACACCTCTGATCACCGATGCGTGACTGCGCGTGCCGATTGGAGAACCGGCCTGGAAGCTGGTCGGGTCGGAGCGGGTCGCCCGTCCGTGCGATGGTGGCGGTAGATTCGTCAGGTGGTCGTCCTCGACGTTTCCGGGTCCCGGGATGGAGCGGGCCGCCGTGCCGGGCCGCGCTTCTGAGGGTCGGGGCGGGATGCGGGAGGTGGCCCGGGCCGCGGGTGTCTCGGTCTCCACCGTCGCGAACGTGTTGAGTCGGCCGTCGATCGTCGCCGCCGAGACCCGGGCGCGGGTGCAGGCCGCGATCGAGGCGGTGGGCTACGTACCGCACGGGCCGGCCCGGCAGCTACGTGGCTTGCCGAGCCCGGTCGTCGGGAGCGTCACGCTGGATCTGGCCAATCCCTTCTACGCGGAGTTGAACCGGGGCATCGAGGACGGGTTGGCCGGGGCGGATTGCGTCATCCTCGCCTGCAGCACGGACCTCCGGCGCACGCGTGAGCGGCGACTGCTCTCGCTGCTGCACGCCCAGGCCGTGCGGGGCATCATCATCTCGCCGATCGACGACGATCCGGAGCCGCTGCTGCGGTTGAGTCGCGACGGCATTCCCGTCGTGTTGGTCGACCACCCGCGCGGCCGGCTGGACCTGTGTGCGGTGAACGTGGACGACGTACTCGGCGGGCGGTTGGCGGGGGAGCACCTGATCACGCTCGGTCATCGCCGCATCGCCTTCCTCGGCGCCACCGTCGATCCTGGTCCGGTGCTGGCGCGACGGGAGGGTGTGCGGCAGGCCGTGACGGCGGCCGGCCTGGACCCGGCGGTGTCGTTCGTGGATGTTCGGTTGCGGCTGCATCCGCCTCCGCTGCTGGACGCCGCCGCCCAGGCGGCGAGGCGACTGGTGGATCGGGACGTGCCGCCGACAGCGGTGGTGTGTGTGAACGACACCGCCGCGCTCGGCCTGCTGGACGGGCTGCACGCGTTGGGACTACGCGTTCCGCAGGACATCTCCGTGGTCGGCTACGACGACCTGCCGTTCGCGCGGCGGCTGGCACCCGCGCTGACCACCGTCCACCAGCCGCCGTACCGGCTCGGCCGGGCCGCCGCGGAGTTGTTGCTGGACGAGTCCCGACCGGACCACACCCACCGGGAGACGCTGTTCCGGCCGTCGCTGGTGGTGCGTTCCTCGACCGGGCCGCCCGCCACGGAGGCGGCCGGCGGCCGCTGACGGGTCACTTCGCTAATAGATGATCGCCTATTGTCTCGTCGGATGTGGACGGATAGGGTGGGGAAACCGTCCGAGCGCCCGAGCCGGCCTCGTTCCGGAACCTTTTTACAAACGTCACAATCGCGTCGCGTACGGCCGTCGCGCGGTACGCCAGGGCAGGCGCGTCCCACCCCGGCACCTGCCGGGCTCAACCCGAGGTAGATCATGAAGAGAAGACTCATCGCGGTCGGCGCTGCCCTGCTCGCCGTCGCCGCGTCGGTCCTGATGTTCGTTCGGCCCGCGGACGCCGCGGTCGGGCTGCACGTCAGTGGCCGAACCATCGTCGAGGCCAACGGAGCGCCGTTCGTGATGCGCGGGGTGAACCACCCGCACGTCTGGTACACGGGGCGGACGAGAGCGTTCGCCGACGTCAAGGCGCTCGGCGCCAACACCGTACGGGTGGTGCTGGGCAGTGGGAAGCGGTGGGGACCGTCCACCGACGTCCCCGAGGTGATCGCCCTGTGCCGACAGAACCGGCTCATCTGTGTCCTTGAGGTGCACGACACCACCGGCTATGGCGAGGAGGGGGCCGCCGCCTCGCTGGACCAGGCGGTCGACTACTGGATCGGTCAGAAGAGTGCGCTGGTCGGGCAGGAGAGCCACGTCGTCATCAACATCGGCAACGAGCCGATCGGCAACGTCAACGCCGCCCAGTGGACCGACGCCACCGCTGCCGCGGTGCGGAAGATGCGCGCGAACGGGTTCGAGCACCTGCTGATGGTGGACGGGCCGAACTGGGGCCAGGACTGGCAGCACGTCATGCGCGACAACGCCCAGACGATCCTGGACGCGGACAGTCGGCACAACACGGTGTTGTCGATCCACATGTACGCGGTCTTCAACAACGCCGCCACCATCACCGACTACCTCGACTTCTTCGAGTCCCGTGGCTGGCCGCTGGTGATCGGCGAGTTCGGCTGGCAGTTCGCCCCCGGCGAGGTGGATCACGAGACGATCCTCGCCCAGGCGCAGGCTCGGGGCCTGGGCTACCTGGCCTGGTCGTGGAGTGGCAACAGCGATCCGATCCTCGACATGGCGACCGACTTCGACCCCGCTCGGCTCACCACCTGGGGTCAGCGGATCTTCAACGGCGTCAACGGCATCAAGGCCACCGCGAAGGAAGCCACCGTCTTCGGAGGTGGCGGACCGACCTCGAGCCCGTCGCCCACCGGCACCGCCACCCCCGGCCCGACTCCGACCACGAGCCCGACTCCGACCTCGCCCCCGACCGGCGGCCGGAGCTGCACGGCCACCTATCGGGTCGCCGGCCAGTGGCAGGGTGGCTTCCAGGCCGAGGTCCAGGTCAAGGCGGGTGGCGCCGCGATCAGCGGCTGGACCGTCACGTGGACGTTCGCCAACGGCCAGAAGGTCACCCAGGCGTGGAACGCGACGGTCGGTGGCAGCGGGACCGCCGTGACCGCACGAAACCTCGGCTACAACGGCAGCCTGGGCGCCGGGGCGAGCACCACCTTCGGCTTCCTCGGCACGTGGAACGGCACGAACGGCGTACCGACGCCGTCCTGTTCCGCGACCTGAGGTCGACCGGATGCGGGCCGCTTCCACGGGTGGCCCGCACCCGGGCTCTCCGGGATATCGCGTTGCCGCCCCGCGGGTCACGGTCGTACCGTGAGCGGGCCACGTCAACCGGTTCCGGCCCTCAAGGAGCGCCCGTGTCGCAGCAGAAACGCACCCGAGCCGAGCGGCCCGCGCCGCGCGCCGGTGCCCTGCTCCCCGCACCCGGCGCGTGCCGTTGGCAAGGTTCGATCGAGGGTCCGGGGTCCCGGCGTCAGCGGGTGCAGTTGATCAGCGCCCGCACCTGGTAGAGGCCCGGCAGCGGCATCGTCGCGTAGTTTCCCCCGGGGCTGCACTGCGTGGCCGGGTCGAACCCGGCCGCGCTGGCCTGTGCCTGCGCGTCGTTCGTGGCGTAGTACAGCGCGGTGAAGTAGTTGTTGTTCAGCCCGAGGCCCACGAAGGACGTGGTCTCGGCGGCCTGGCCGCGCCGCCGACCAGGACGGACGTGGACACCGCACCGGCCAGCACCGTGGCTGCGGCGATCCGACGAAGTGCGAGCATGCGGGTTCCTCCGGCTCGATCCGACGCCCGAGCCTGACAGAGGCATCGACACATTGACAAGCCTGCCCTACGGACAAGGAGACGATCATGGGTTTCACCCCGCTGGCCGGTACCCGGGCACCGGTCCGGGTCTGGACCGACCCGTACGCGATCGAGGCGCAGGCGGCCCGGCAGCTGCGCAACATCGGCGCGCTGCCGTGGGTGCAGGGCGTCGCGGTGATGCCGGACGTGCACTTCGGCAAGGGCGCCACGGTGGGTTCGGTGATCGCGATGCGGCAGGCCGTGTCGCCGGCCGCGGTCGGCGTGGACATCGGCTGCGGCATGTCCGCGGTGCGGACCTCGCTGACCGCCGCCGACCTGCCCGACGACCTCGGGCCGCTGCGTTCGGCGATCGAGGCGGCGATCCCGGTCGGCTTCGCGATGCGTGACGACGCCGTCGACCCGCGCCGGATCCGAGGGCTGGAGCAGGCCGGCTGGGACGACTTCTGGCGGCGGTTCGGCACGCTGGACCGGAAGGTGGCCCAGCTCGAGACGCGGGCGCAGCGTCAGCTCGGGACGCTCGGCGGCGGCAACCACTTCATCGAGGTCTGCCTGGAGCAGGGCGGCCCGGACGACGGCCGGGTCTGGCTGATGCTGCACTCCGGTTCGCGCAACATCGGCAAGGAGCTGGCCGAGCGGCACATGGCGGTGGCGCGCGGCCTGCCGCACAACACCGGCCTGCCGGACCGGGACCTCGCGGTGTTCCTCGCCGGCACGCCGGAGATGGAGGCGTACCGGCGGGACCTGTGGTGGGCGCAGGAGTACGCCCGCCGTAACCGGGCGGTCATGCTCGCGCTGCTGAGCCAGGTGGTCCGGGACGCGTTCCCGCACGTCGGCTACGACGAGCCGATCTCCTGCCACCACAACTACGTGGCGGAGGAGAGCTACGACGGGGTGGACGTGCTGGTGACCCGCAAGGGCGCGATCCGGGCCGGGAAGGGGGACCTGGGCATCATCCCGGGCTCGATGGGCACCGGCTCGTACATCGTGCGCGGCAAGGGCAACCTGGACGCGTACTGCTCGGCGTCGCACGGCGCCGGGCGGCGGATGTCGCGGGGGCAGGCGAAGCGGACGTACAGCACCGCGGACCTGGCCGCGCAGACCGCCGGGGTGGAGTGCCGCAAGGACGCCGGTGTGGTCGACGAGATCCCCGGCGCGTACAAGGACATCACCGAGGTGATGGCCCAGCAGGACGACCTGGTCGAGGTGGTCGCCCACCTCAAGCAGGTCGTCTGCGTGAAGGGCTGAGCGATGGGCCGGCGTCGAGGGGGCGCCGGCCCTATCGGGTACGCCGGGCGACGCGTACGCCGATGGCGACCGCGCCGATGACGAGCAGTGCGGACAGGAGCTGGAGGCCGGGAGAGTCGTCGGCCTCGCCGTACACGAAGCCGGCGACGCCGAGCGCGACGGCGAGCAGGGCGACGGCGGCGGCCAGGTGTCTCATCGCTCCTCCTCGTCGGGGACCCATTCGAGCAGGTCGCCGGGCTGGCAGTCGAGCACCCGGCACATGGCCTCCAGGGTGCTGAACCGGACGGCCTTGGCGCGGCCGTTCTTGAGCACGGCGACGTTGGCCGGGGTGAGCCCGACGCGTTCGGCGAACTCGCCGACGCTCATCTTGCGCTTGGCCAGTTCGACGTCGATGCGCACGACGATCGGCATCAGATCACCGCTTCCATGTCGGTGCGCAGCGTGGTGGCCTGCCGCAGCAACGCGCGCAGCACGACCATCAGCAGCCCCAGCACACTGACGCCGGTGACCAGCAAGAACAGCAGCAGCGGCAGGCCCGGGTCGTCGGCGTTGAAGCCGACGTAGAGAAACACGCCGACCAGCACCACCCAGGCGGCGGCGACCGCCCAGACGATCCCGTCGACCCAGCCCAGGGACGCCTCGGTGAAGATGCGGTCGCGCTTGACCAGGGTGAGCAGGTGCCAGGTGCAGACGATCACCACCTGCACGCACAGCACCCAGAAGATCGTCACCGCGGTGGCGGGCCACCGCAGGTACGCCATGTCCGGGTTCTCGCGCGCCATGTGCGCGAACTGCCCGGGCAGCGACATGGTCTGGAACAGCACCAGGATCGCGAACAGCAGGACCAGGAAGGCGCGGAGTGGTGTCACCGCGCGTTGCGCCGTCAGCATGCATCGACTATCGCGCGGAAGCTATCGAAAGTCAATCGGTATCGCTCGCGGGGCGGCGGACGGCGTACCGGACGTGGACGGCGTACCGCGAGTGGTGCACGGCGCGGATCTCCAGGTCGACGTCGCGGCCGAAGCCCTCGAACAGCCGCTTCCCGGCACCGAGGATCACCGGCGCGGTGGACAGGCCCAGCTCGTCGACCACGCCGGCCGCGAGCGCCTGCCGGATGACGTCGGCACCCCCGCCGATGACCACCGCGCCGTCACCGGCCGTACGCCGGGCCGCCGCCAGCGCCGCGTCGAACCCGTCGACCATGAGGAAACCGGCGTCCGGGTCGGGCTGGTCGGCGGTGCGGTGGGTGAGCACGACGAGAGGGGCCTCGAACGGGTTCCGGCCGCCCCAGGCGCCGGCGCTGTCGTACATGCCCCGGCCGCACAGCGCGGCGCCGACGCCCGCCAGCAGCTCGTCGAAGTACGCGCGGTCCGCACCGGTCATGCCGGTGCCGGGTTCGCGTGGCGTGTCGTACGTCCACGGCCCGCCCATCACCCAGTGGTGCAGCCGCTCGCCGCCGACACCGAGCCCCTGGCCGGCGTGGTCGTCCGGACCGGTGACGTAGCCGTCCAGGGAGACGGTGACGAACGCCCGTACCCGGCCCCGCGCTTCGCTGGTGCTCATGTTTCCTCCCGGAGATCGGAGAACACCGACCCAGGGCAGACCGCCGGCCGGTGCCGGACTCATCGCCGCTGTCGGAGCGGCGTCAGCCGTACACCGGATGTTCGGCCTGGAACGCCAGCCGGCGGTCCGCGCCGGCGGCCAGCTCGGCGAGCACGTCGTCGAGGTCCAGGAACGTCTGCCAGCGCTCCTGGCCGGTGATGCCGGCGAGCCGGTCGACCACGAGCTGCTCCAGGTCGGTGACCCGGCGGCCCTTCCACACCTTGTCGGCGAGGCTGACCATCAGGTCCTCCAGCTGCACGCCGGGGGAGTGCCAGGCGGCGTGGGTGACGGCGAAGCGGGCCCGCTCCTCCGGTACGCCGAAGCGCAGCAGCAACTGGTAGCCCGCCTCCTCGTGCGCCGACCCCGGGCCGGTCAGCTCGCCGGGATGCTCGACCTTGCCGAGGTCGTGCACGGCAGCGCCGAACAGCACCGCCTGCCTGTCGAACGGCACCGCGGCGAACCGGTCGGCGAACGCGGCGGTCAGGTGCCAGGCGACGTCGTGCACCAGCCGCAGATGCGCGCCGAGGCGCGGCGGGGCGGCGAGGGCGGCCAGCAGTTCGACCGCCACGCCCGGGAGGGGGAGCAGTGGCGGGTCGCCCGCTTCGGTGAGGGCGCGGTGCAGCGCGTCGGAGGTCATCGGGGCGAGCGTACCGGGCCGCCGCGGCCTCACCGGCGGTGATGGACGAGCAGCCGAACGTGAAGCGGCCGCTCGTCCGATTCCGGTGCGTCGATCCACTCGGGAGGGTGAGGGCCACGTCTCTCACGGGGGTTGTCGAATGACCGCACTGAATCGTCGTGCCCTGCTGCGTACCGCCGCGCTGACCGGGCTCGCCGCCGCGACCGGGGTGGCCGCCGCGCCCCACGCCGCGTCCGCCGCGCCGGCCGCCGCCGACGCGGTGAACGGGTCGTGGCTGGTCAGCGTCGGCTGGGGTGTGCTCCAGGTCGACCCGGGCCGCACCACGCCGCGCGAGCTGCTGCCGAACGGGGACCACGCGAAGTCCTCGCCGGACGGCCGGTACGTGGCCTGGGTCAACACCGCCCGCTCGGGCGACGGCACGCTGGAGCCGTTCGTGGCCGTGTACGACCGGGTCACCGGCCAGAAGCGCACGCTGCTCGCCGACCCGTTCGGTGTCCGCTACGGCGCGCCGACGTGGTCGCCGGACGGCTCCGAGATCGCGCTCGTCACCGGGCAGGACAACGACCGGCTGATCGCTGTGGACGTGGTCACCGGCGCCACCCGCGTGCTGGTCGAGGGGCATTCCATGAGGGATCCGGACTGGTCCCGGGACGGCTCGATGATCGTCGTACGCTGGCGCAGCCGTTCGCAGGGCTGGCAACTGCGGGTGCTGGAAATCGCGACCGGCACGGTGCGGCCCGTCTACACGCCGGTGGCGGGCGAGATGTTCATCTCGCCGGTCTTCATGCCCGACTCCGGGCGCGTCGTCTTCTGCACCAACCGCTGGCACCTGGACCGCGAGGTCTACAACCAGTCGCTGGCGTCGGTGCGCATCGGAGGCACCGGGCTGAAGAAGCTCACCGACGAGCCCCGGTTCTACCTGTCGCCGGTGTTCTCCCCGGACGGCCGCTACTGCGCCGCGCTGTCGATCCCGCCGGAGAACGAGTACCCGGACGGCGGCAACATCATCGTCTCCACCAGTGGCTTCGGCGAGCAGTGGTGGATCCCCGGCGACGAGTACGACGACAGCACCCGGCTGGACTGGGCGCGGGCGATCACCGCGGAGGTGCCGGCATGACCACGATGAACCGCCGTACGCTGCTGCGCGCCGCCGCGCTCACCGGCGCCGCCACCGCGACCGGGCTGGCCGGCGGGCTGGCGTCCGCCGCGCCCGCCTCGGGCGTCAACGGGCCGTGGATCGTCACCGGCAGCGCCGGCGTGCTGCAGATCAACCCGGGCCGCACCACCCCGCAGGTGCTGCTGCCCCCGGGCGCCGACGCGGCCGCCTCGCCCGACGGGCGCTACATCGCGGTGCCCGACTACGAGGGGCAGCCCGTGCTCCTGCTCCTCGACCGCGTCACCGGTCAGGCCCGCACGCTGATCAGCGACGCTCCCGGCAACCGCTACGGGTGGCCGACCTGGTCCCCGGACAGCACCGAGATCGCCCTCGTGGTCAACGGCTCCACACTGGTCGCTGTCGACGTCGCCACCGGCGGCCGGCGCGTCCTCGTCGAGGGGCACAGCATGATGCGACCCAACTGGTCCCGCGACGGCTCGATGATCGTGATGGAGTGGACCAGCCGGTCCAACGGCGGGCAGTTGCGCGTGCTGGAACTGGCCACCGGCAAGGCGCGACTGGTCTACCAGCGCGTACCGGGCGAGTTCGCCGACCACGCGGTCTTCACGCCCGACTCCCAGCGGATCGTGTTCAGCACCAACAGGTGGTACCTGGACCAGGAACGGCACAACCTGTCGCTGGCGTCGGTGCGGATCGGCGGCACCGGGCTGAAGCTGCTCACCGACGAACCGCGGTTCATCATCTCGCCGGTGTTCTCACCGGACGGGCGCTACTGCGCCGCGCTGTCCGTCCCGGACAGCAACCCGGACGCCGACGGCGGCAACATCATCGTCTTCACCAGCGGCTTCGGTGAGCCGTGGTGGATCCCGGGCGACGAGTACGACGACAGCATGCGGCTGGACTGGGCGCCGGCCGTCTGACGATCGACGCGGCGGCCGGACGACCGGCCGCCGCGTCGGCGTACCCGGGCGGATGTGCACCCCGGACGGCGCAAGCGGTGCGAGGCTTGGAAGCGGACGCCGCCGACGGGGCCGGCGTCCGCTGTGGAGGGGTGATGGCCGAGCCGCCGACCGGGACGTCGTCGCACCGCGCGCAGGCGCACGGCAGGCACGCCAACCACCGCCGCTACCACGACGGCGCCGAGGTCGACGGGTACGTCGACGACCCGTACCACCGGGTGCGCCGCGCGGTCGCGGCCCGGCTGATGGCCGAGGGGGTGACCGGCCGCGGGCCGGTGCTGGAGCTGGGCTGCGGGCCGCGCGGCATGCTCGACCCGGCCGCGCTGCCCGGCCCGGTGGTGCTCGCCGACACGGCCGAGACGGCGCTGCGCACGGCCCGCGCGGCGGCCTGCGGGCGGGCGCTGCCGGTCTGCCTGGACGCCACCCGCGGGCTGCCGTTCCGGGCGGGCAGCTTCGCCGGGCTGCTCGCCGGGGAGCTGATCGAGCACGTGTACGACCCGCTGGCGCTGCTGCGGGAGTGTCACCGGGTGCTGGCGCCGGACGGCCTGCTGGTGCTCACCACGCCGAACCTCGCGCCGGTGCAGGACCGGCTGGCGTTCCTCGCCGGGCGGGCGCCACGTCAGGTCGACCCGCTGCACCCGTACCTGTGGCTGCACATCCGCCCGTTCACCGCCTCGCTGCTGCGCCGCACGCTGCGCCGGGCCGGGTTCACGCCGGTGGCGCTGCGCTCCAACGAGGTCGGCTGGCGGCTGCCGGGCGGCCGGTGGGTGGCGTCGCGCCGGCTGGCCCGTGCCGCGCCCGGGCTGGGCGGTTCGCTGATCTGCGCGGCCCGCCGGCAGGGCGGACCGCCACCGGCTGGAAACAGGGTGTGATGGCGACATTGACAGCGGGCTATCATGGAGGTTCCGTCGTCGACCGGGGGATGTCATGACGCGCCTGCTCGCCTGGGTCGTGACCAATCTCGACGCGTTCATCGGCCTCGTCCTGGCGCTCACGGTGTCCGTGCTCGGCCTCACCAACGCGGTCGACCAGGAGGTCGTCAACAGCGCGATCCTGCTGGTCCTGGGCCTGCTCGCGCAGGCGATGCTGCGCGACCGGCTGCGCCGGCGCACGACCGAGCGGGAGGTCCGCCAGGTCATCTCGGACACCCGCGACCGGCTGACCGACCTGGTGCCGCAGATGCGGGAGATCACCGGGCCGGAGGGCGCGCTGAACCGGGCCCGCGAGGCCATCGACAGCGTCTCCATGGTGCGCGTGCTGCACGGCAGCGAGGTCGGGCAGGCGCTCGCCGAGGCGCGGCGGCACACCGACCAGTGGAGCTTCAAGGGCGGCACCGGCACCTTCCTGCGTGCGGTCACGCTGCCGGACTGCCTGGAACACGCCCGGCGGCGCAACGCCACACTCACCGTCGCCATCGAGATCATCGACCCGACCGACGAGGAGGTCTGCGAGCGGTACGCGCGGTTCCGGCGCAGCCTCGACCCGGACGCGCCGGGCGAGCCGTGGACCGTCGACCGCACCCGCAAGGAGTCGTACGCGACGGTGCTGGCCGCCTGCTGGCACCTGCAGCGCTCCGGCCTGCTCACCGTCGACGTGCGGCTCTCCGCGCAGATGACCACGTTCCGCTACGACCTCTCCTCCTCCTGCGTCGTCATCACGCAGGAGAATCCGCAGACGCCCGCGCTGCGCATCGACCGCGGCGAGGTCTACTACAACCGTTTCAACATCGAGCTGGACTACAGCCGCCGGCAGAGCCGGCGCGTGCCGATCGAGGCGGCGGCCCAGGTCAAGCTCGACGACGAGCCGTCGGTCGAGCAGGTACGGCGGTTGTTCACCGCCCTCGGCCTGACGCTGCCCCGGTCCTTCGGCGACCGCGAGGTCGCCGGCATCATCGGCAAGGCCGTCCAGGCGAGGAACCCCTACTCATGACCAGTTACGCCGACCTCGAACGGGAGATCGACCGGGGCACCCGGCCGGAGATGCTGCGCGGCTGGGTGCTGGACGTGCTCGGCGACGTCGCCGACGGGCGGCGGCCGCTGCGCGCGGTCCGGCACCCGCTCGGCTTCACCTGCCTGCCGGTGGAACGCGACGGCCCGGACGGCATCTGCGTGCACGCCTGGCCGGCCGACCCGCCGCCGGTGCGCCCGACCACGTCCACCATGCACTCGCACAGCTGGGATCTGCTGAGCCACGTGCTGCACGGCACCGTCCGCAACGAGCTGATCGAGGTGGACGACGCGCCGGCCGACCCGGCCTGGCGGATCTACGAGGTGCACAGCCTCGGCGAGGTGGACGAGATGGCCGCCACCGACCGGCTGGTCACCGCGATGACCGCGACGGTGGAGACGCACTCGGCGGGCGACTCGTACGCGCTGCGCGCCGGCGGCTTCCACACCTCGGAGGTCGACGCCGGTGAGCCGGCGGTGACAGTGGCGCTCGGCCGGACCACTCCCGGCGCGTGCGACCTGAGCCTCGGCGCGGTGGACGGGCGCAGCCACCGGGTACGCCGGGACCGCTGCGACGCGGCGGAGACCGCGCGGATGGCGCGGGAGATCGCGCGACTGGTGGCACGGGGCTGACTGGCTGGAGGAGCCATGGACGTGGAGCCGAGCAGAGGCGGGCCCGACCTGCGCGACGCGCACCGGTTCGCGGTGGAGGCCGCGCAGGCGGCGGGCCGACTGCTGCGCCGGGGCACCCGGCGGGAGGTGCACGCGCGGGCCAAGAACGACACCGGTGACCTGGTGACCGACCTCGACCTGGCCGCCGAGCGGCTGATCGTCGACCGGATCCGGGCCCGCTGGCCGGAGCACGGCGTGATCGCCGAGGAGGGCGGCGAGTACGCCCCGGACACCGCCTGGGCGTGGCTCGTCGACCCGCTCGACGGCACCAACAACGTGGCGATCGGGCTGCCCGCGTACGTGGTCGGGATCGCCCTGTGCGACAACGGCTCACCGGTCCTCGGCGTGGTGCACGACCCGGTCGCCGGCCGTACCTGGTCGGCGGTGCGCGGCCGGGGCGCGTTCGTGCACGCGTCCGGCCCGGCCGCGCGGCCGCTGCGCGCCGCGCAGCGCCCGGTACCGTCCGCGCCGGTGCTGGCCTGGACCCAGGGGCACGAGGTACGGCGGGACGACAGCACCGCCCGGGCGCTGAAGGTGGTGCTGGACACCAGCGCCCGCCGGGTGCTGCAACTGTGGGCGCCGCTGCTGTCCTGGGTGATGCTGGCCCGCGGCGACATCGACGGCATCGTCGGCTACCGCCCCGAGGCGGTCGACCTGCCCGCCGGGATGCTGCTCGCCGCCGAGGCCGGTATGGCGGTCCGCGCGCTCGACGGCGGCACGTTCGACGACAGGTACGGCTGCCCGGCCGACCGGCGCAGCTTCGTGGCCGGGCCACCGGAGACCATCGACCGGCTGGTCAAGCTGGTCACCGCGGCACAGTGGATCGAGCCGCAGGTGCGCCGCCTCACCCCGGTCGGCCTCGGCTCGGTCGGCTGGTGAGCCGGGTCGGCTAGCCTCGGCCGGGTGGCCGCCAGACAACTCAAGCTCGGGCTCCGGGTGCGTGACCTGGACCGTTCCCACCGGCTCTACCTCCGGCTCGGCTTCAAGGAGATCCCGCAGACCGGCCAGGCGAACCTGCGCTACCTGACGTTCGGCCACACCTGGCTGATCCTGTCCGACCTGCACCGCCACGGGCACCACGACGCGCAGCGGGAACGCGCTGTCAAGGCCGGGCCGCCCGGGCTCGGAGTCGTGCTCACCGTGCCCACCGCCGACCTGGACGCGACGTACGCGCTGTGGCGCGACGAGGGGCTGCCGGTGACGCTGGAGCCGGAGGACGTGGGCTGGGCGCGGATCTTCTACGGGCTCGACCCGGACGGCTACGAGGTCATGTTCGAGCAGTTCCATCCCGTCCCGCGTGCCGCCGACGCCTGACGTGCCGTGGCGCGTCAAATGACCGGCCGCGACGGCGCCCGCTCGGCCAGGAAGTCGGCCCAGGTCCGCACGCCCCTCGCCGCACCGGGCCGGGCGAGGTTCGCGCCGTCCCGGTACGCGCGGCCGGCCCGCCCGGGGATGCGTACCGGCAGTCGCACGCGGCGCTTCCCGGTGGCGGTCAGGTAGCCGGTCAGCAGCTCGCCGACGCCGTAGGTGTCCGGCCCGGCCAGGTCCGGCACCAGCCCGGCCGGTGCGCCCAGCGTCAGCTCGGCCAGCCGGGACGCCACCTCGGCCGCGTCGACAGGCTGCAACCGCAGACCGCCCGGCACCGGCACCACGGGCAGCCGGGTCATCGCCGTCAGCATGGTCAGCACCAGGTCGTGCACCTGCGCGGCGCGCAGCACCGTCCACGGGACGCCGGAGTCCGCCACCGCGCGTTCGGCGTCGAGCTTGGACCGGATCCAGGCCAGCGGCAGCCGGTCGGCGCCGGTCACCGAGATGTGCACCAGGTGTGCCACACCGGCCCGGTGCGCGGCGCGGGCCAGGTGTGCGGTGGCGCGGTCGTCGCCCTTCGCGCCGCCGGCCAGGTGCAGCACCGTGGACACCCCGCGCAGGGCGGGGCCGAGGTCGGCGCCGCCGAGCAGGTCGGCGGTCACGTGGGTGACGCCGTCACCGCCTCGCCCGCCGCGCCGGCTGAGCACCCGCACCGGGTGCCCGGCGGCGCGCAGCAGCGGTACGACGTGCCGGCCGATCGTGCCGGTGCCGCCGGTGACCAGGATCTGTCTGTTCATCGTGTCGCCTTCCGTCGCCTGTGCTGCCACGTCGACCCGCGCCGGCCCGCCGACGTGACAGATGTGACAGCCGTCACGTCTGGTCACATCGGTGATCCGGCGCGGGTCGAGACGGCGTGCGGGAGGGGAGGCTCAGGTGATGGACACCGGGCTGGCGGAACGCTTCGAGCGGGAGCGACAGCGGCTGCGCGCGGTGGCGTACCGGCTGCTCGGGTCGCTCACCGACGCCGAGGACGCGGTGCAGGAGACCTGGCTGCGGTTGTCCCGTACCGACCCGGCCACCGTGGACAACCTGGACGCCTGGCTCACCACCGTGGTCGCCCGGGTCAGCCTCAACACGCTGCGGTCCCGCGCCGCCCGCCGGGAGGACCCCCTCGACGTACGCCTGCCCGACCCCGTGGTGGACACCGGCGCCGACGACCCGGCGCACGCCGCGGTGCTCGCCGACTCGGTGGGCCTGGCGTTGCTCGTGGTGCTGGACACGCTGGCCCCGGCGCAGCGCCTCGCGTTCGTGCTGCACGACATGTTCGGCGTGCCGTTCGACGAGATCGGCCCGCTCGTCGACCGCTCACCGGCGGCGGCCCGGCAGCTCGCCAGCCGGGCCCGCCGCCGGGTACGCGGACAGGCGCCCACCCCCGACCCCGACCTGACCCGGCAGCGGGCGGTGGTGGACGCCTTCCTCGCCGCCGCCCGCGACGGTGACCTCGACGCGCTGATCGCGGTGCTGCACCCGGACGTGGTGCTGCGCTCCGACGCCGGGACCGCCCGCGCCCGCCACACGGTCGTGCTCACCGGCGCGACGACCGTGGCGGCGCAGGCCACCACGTTCGGCCGTCTGTTCCCGCACGCCCGGCCGGTGCTCGTCAACGGCGCCGCGGGGGTGCTGGTGAGCGCCGGGGACCGCCCGCTGTCGGTGATGGCGTTCACCGTCACCGGCGGCCGGGTCGCCGCCGTCGACGTGATCGCCGACCCACACCGGCTGGCCGCGCTCGGCCTCAGCGGCTGACCCGGAACCGTGTCGGTCGACCAGACCGGGTGGGCTCAGTCGACCAGCACCAGATTGACCATGTCGACCACCGGCCGGAACCCGAGCCGGGCGTAGAGGCGGTTCGACACCGGGTTGGCCTGGTCGGTGAACAGGCACACCCGCGCGCCCTCGGCGGTGAGCCGCCGGCTGACCTCGGCGACCGCGTTTCCCGCCCAGCCGCGTCCGCGCTGCCCGGGCGGCGTGTAGACGGGGCCGACGCGGGCCACGCCGAACGACGGCGGATTCGCGGCGGTCAGGTGCACCGGAGCACCCGACTCGTCGGTCCAGAACCACACCCGGCCGTCCCGGATCCGGTGCAGCAGCTCGGCGCGGTCGGGAGTCTCGTGGGCGCTGGCGCCGCGCGGGCGGCCCGCCTGCTCGTCGGCGTCGGCCGTGAACGCGCCGAACCAGGCGGTGACCAGGTCGATGTCGTCGGTGGTGGCCGCCCGCAGCGCGCCGGGCACCGGAGCGGGCGGCGTCAGGCGGTCGAGCAGATGCAGCCGGGTGTGCTGGGCCACAGCGACCCGCCCGCCGTCGAGGCGTGCGACCTCGTCGGCGCAGGCTCGCGCGGCGGGCAGCGCGCCGTTCACCGCGCGGACCCGCTCGCCACGCCGGTGCCACGCCTCGGCCAGCGCCGTCGCGGCCTCGCGCGGCATGGGCAGCAGGAACGGCGGTCGTGGCGGGAACGGCGCGGTACGCATCGCGACGCCCACCACCGCGCCGGCGGCGTCCCGCACCACGAGCCACCAGACGTCCTCGGGCAGCGCGACGCCCTCGGCGCGGCGGGCCGCCATCCGGCGCGTGACGCTGGCGACGACGGTGCCGACCACCGGGTCGGCGGCCAGGTAGGCCTCGGCGTCGGCGAGGAACTCGCCCGGGTCGGCGCAGAAGTGCAGCGTGGGCGCGGCGGTCATGGGGGCACGGTAGCCAGCCGCCGGGTTCGGGCCGTAGCGGTTTTCCCGCCTCGCATCAGGGAGGCGATGCGCAGGCGGCGAACGGGCTGCCGGGGAAGTCGCCGCTGATCGTGGCCGTCACCACGGTGCCGGCCGCTGTCTGCTCCACGTCGGTGATCCCGTACGACACCAGCGGCGGGCTCGTGGTCGCGATGCTAGGCGCCGGGACCGACGAGAAGCGCCGTGACGGTGGCGGCGGTGGCGAGCACGGCGAGCGCGGCGCTGGTCGCCACGAACCGGCCCAGCGGTACGGCGACCCCGGCGGCCCGGCAGCGCTCGTACCAGATCAGTGTCGCCAGCGACGCCCACGGGGTGGCCAGCGGACCCACGTTCGTGCCGATCAGCAGCGCCAGCAACTGGGTGTGCCGGTCGGCCGCGATCACCGCCTCGCCGGCCAGGTACGCGGGCAGGTTGTTCACCGCGTTGCTGAACAGCGCGCCGACCGCACCCGCCCGCAGTGCCCCCTCCGCACCCGGGTCGGTGCCGATGAGCGTGCCCATCACCGTGTCCAGGCCGTGCCGGCCGATGGTCTGCACCACCAGGAACAACCCGGTCACGAACACCAGCAGCCGCCACGGCACCAGCGCGAGCCGCAGCCGGTGCCGGGCCCGCACCGCGAAGCCCGCGACCAGGATCGCGGCGGCCACCCCGGAGGCGATGCCGATCTCCACCCCGGCGAGGATGCCGCCGACGAACAGCAGGCACGCGGCGAGCGCGGTGCGGTACAGCACCCGGTCCGGCGGCACGTACGGCCGCGGCGGGACGAACGGGTCGGCCCCGGCCCGCGCCGGGCGCCAGTACCACCACCACAGCAGCAGCGCGGTCACCGCCACGGCGACCAGCTGCGGCCACCACATCCGGGCCGCCCACGGCACCGGGTCCAGGTCGACCCGGTCGCTGGCCAGGATGTTCGTCAGGTTGGACACCGGCAGCAGCAGGCTCGCGGTGTTCGCCAGCCACACGGTGGTCATGGCCAGCGGCGTCGGCGGCACGTTCAGCGCCCGGGCCAGCGCGATCATCACCGGCGTGAGGAGCACCGCCGTGGTGTCCAGGTTGAGCGCGATGGTGGTCACCGACGCGAAGCCGACGCAGAGCCAGAACAGGGCCCGGAAACTGCCCCGCGCGGTCACCGCCACCCGGGTCGCGAGCGCGTCGAACACCCCGGCCACGGCGGTCAGCTCGGCCAGCACCACCACCGTGCCGAGGAAGATCAGGATCGGGATGATCCGGCGCATCGTCGCCTCGGCGTCGGCGCGGGGCAGCAGCCCGGTGAGCACGAACACCACGCCGAGCACGGCAAGCCCGATCGCGACCCAGTCCAGCACGTGCAGGCGGCCCCAGCGGGAGCGGTCGGGCACGGCGTTCGGCGGATCGCCGGGGGTCTCCACGAGGGATGATCCTCCCACACGCCGGTGCGGGCGGAGGAGCCCGACGCGGCACGATCCGAGCTGCCGAGGGTGTCGATCTGTTGACCGTCGGTGGCCATAATGACCATGTGGTTGTAGGCGCGCACCCCACCCGGTCCGACCGCCCCATCGATTTCTTCATCAGCTACTCGCCGGCCGACGAACGCTGGGCCACGTGGCTGGCGTGGGAGTTCGAGGCGGCCGGCTATCGCACGCTGCTGCAGGCGTGGGACTTCGTCGCCGGCACCAACTTCATCGACTTCATGGACCGCGGCGTCCGCGAGGCCGAGGTGGTCGTGGCGGTGCTGTCCGAACGCTACCTGCACTCCACGTACGGCAAGCTGGAGTGGCAGGCCGCGCTGCGCGCCGACCCGGACGGCACCGGCAACAAGCTCGTCACCGTACGCGTCGAGGACTGCCCGATCGACGGCCTGCTCGCCACCATCACCTATGTGGACCTGGTCGGCGTGGACGACCCGGTGCAGGCCCGCAACCGGGTGCTCGACCGCATCCGGGAGGCGCTCGACGGGCGCGCCAAGCCGATGCGGCAGCCGGCGTTTCCGCACCACCCGGCCGACCCGCACGGCGTGCTCGCCG